>NZ_JBSFXE010000042.1:0-65933 GCF_053595195.1 Kitasatospora sp. NPDC002522 | reverse complement strand
GACGTAGGCCTCCATGATGACCGCGTAGAGCGCCCGGTCGATGCGGCGCCGGCGCTCCAGGAGGCTGGGGAAGAAGCTGCCGGTGCGGACCTTGGCAGGCTGCCGAAATGACGGTCGGACGGGCGTTCCCTGTATTGCTATAGAAATTCTTATAGTGTTACGGAACATAGGGTAAAAACGTCAGTACGTCAGGAACCGCAGGTGGGAGCGGGTGGGGCAGCTGACGTTCGCTCGGGGCAAAGTCCCCACTGTTCCCTCGCAGCCCAAAACAACAAAACCCCCGCCAAACTGGCACGGGGTTTTTGCTCGCTGCTGCTCCCTACTCCGCTGTGAGCGCCCGGTGGACGGTGCCCTTGCCGACTCCCAGGGCCCTGGCAATCTCGCCGTAGGACTCTCCGGCGGCCTTCCGGCACTGTGCGGCGGCGAGCATGTCCGGCGTCATGGCCTTGGGCCGTCCGCCGACCCGCCCCTGAGCCTTGGCGGCTTCCAGTCCGGCGCGCGTGCGCTCAACGATCATGTCTCGTTCGAGTTCGGCGAACGCGACCATCATCGTGAAGAAGAACTTGCCCTCACCCTTGGGCGAGTAGCTACCGGCCAACGTGCCGGTCAGGATCCGCAGGCTGATTCCGCGCTGATGCAGGTCCTCAGCGATGGTCAGCACGTCCTTGGTGGACCGGCCAAGTCGGTCAAGCTTCCACACGCAGAGCGCGTCACCATCGCGCATGTAGTCCAGCGCTGCCGCGAGCCCGGCCCGGTCGATGTTCTTGCCAGACGCCTTGTCTTCGAAGACGCGTGAGCATCCGGCTTCATTGAGTGCGTCCGCCTGAAGCTGTGCGTCCTGGGCGTTGGTGCTCACCCGCTGGTAGCCGATCAGGTGGCCGCTGGTCTTGTTCGTCGTCATGCCCCCATCGTTCCAAAACTCGTTCCGAAACGTCAAGGGATTGCGGCATGTTCTGGAACGACTTTTGAAACAGACTCGGGGGTCGATCGGGGGTCCGGCGCGACCGTTCTACTAACCATCGTTTGTGGAACGACTCCTCGTGGTGACTGTCTGTCAAGGTACGAAACCTGCCGAGTGGACCATTCCGCTGCGCCGCACCAGCCTTGGGGGTAGGCACCGCAGGATTGGAGTCGTCGCATGGATGCGCACGAGATCCGCCGGGTCGTCGTTCAGCTCACAGAGGGCAGCCGAGAAGGGTACGGCGCAGTCAATGAGGTCATCAGCGACACCTTCCCCATGGATCCGCCCTGGCTTGGGGCGCGCGAGCAGCAAGGACTTCCGGATGACTGGCGTACGACCATCCACGTGAATAGCCCCACGGGCAATCGGTACACAGCGCCCCGGCAGGTGACTCTCCGCTCCCAGATTGTCGGCCCCGTTCGGCTTGTTCTGGAGGGTGACGACGCTGACGTTAGCTACGTGCGGAGCGTCATCAGCGAGAGCTTCAGAGTCGAAGAAGCAAGCCCACACCCTGCTGGCAATGGCAAGGTCACGCGCGAACTGACCATCACACCTAGCGAGAGATCGGGGGCTTGACTCTCGACGCTGCACCGCTTCAGGCAGCCGGCCGGAGTGCCCGGGGGTGGGTCAATCTCTGGACGCACACGGCCAAGGGACCCATGCCCCCAGGCCCGCACACGTCTCCGCGAAATTGGAGGGGCGGGGCGTATCAGCTACTCCGCCCGCTGGTGCTGGGGGGTGTCCGGCGGCAACAGGTCGCGAAGCTTGGCGATGATCTCCCGCCCGCCGTTGATCGGCCGGACGAACACGCCGAAGCTGTGCACGGCCATGACACTGACCGCCTGACCGGACCGACGATCGTAGGCAGGCTGCCCTACCTCGGGCTGCCACTGCTCCGTGCTCATGCGCTCAACTCCCTTGGCACGACGTACAGTCCATCTCTCGGAAGCATGGGCCTCACGCCGTGCTCGGCCAGCACGCGGGCCATGAGCCGCTGAGACTCGCCGTCGATCAGTCGGCCGGTCAGCCTGGCGTACTCCGTGAGAACGTCCGCCAGCGCGCGGGCAGTTGTGGCGCTGCACCCGCCAAGCGAGACGTGCGCCCCGCTGTCCAACCCACGACCGCTTGTCACGGGCATCACGTTGGGGGAGCACGGCAGTCCCGCAAGCCTCCAAGCGATCTCTACGGCGTCCGCTGCGGCCTCTGCCTCTGCACGCCAGGTGCGTCGCTGCGCTGTCTCGCTCTCCACATCGGTCACGATCTGCCCCGCCTCCTGTGGTCCGTCTCTGGCTCGCTTACTGGTGTACCGGCCCATTCGAGCGAGATCAGCGACCAAACCAGAGACAGGCTGACCGGCACGGCGGTAGCGTCGAAGAACGCCCAAATGTCTCGGGGGATGTCTTGAACAGTGGTCTTCGCCGCGCTATGGGGGACGCCCGGTTGAGTGCCCGTCAGCTAGCCACCCGCGTCGGGGTGGCACCTAAGACGGTGGAACGATGGCTGACAGATGAGGCCCTGGTCCCTCACCCACGGAACCGGGCGGACGTAAGTGAAGCGCTAGGGGTGAATGAAGAGATGCTGTGGCCGAACGTGGTTCGGTCGGCGATCAAGACCGGCCCCGATCGAGAGATCGTCTCTGTCTACCCCTACCGCTCCGCTTGCCCGTCGTCAGCGTGGGGTCAACTCATCGGTGACGCGAGGGATGATCTGTTCTTCGCGGGATACACGAACTACTTCCTGTGGCTTGAGCAGCCGAACTTCCTCGGCACGCTGCGCGCCAAGGCTGCGACGGGTTGCCGCGTACGCTTCCTGCTTGGCGACCCGGGTGGAGAGACCACGGTGCAGCGGGAGCGGATCGAGGACGTTGCGCTCACGGTCTCCACACGGATTCGGATCACGCTGGAGAACTTGGCCAAGCTGGGCGGCGTGCAGGGCGTAGAGGCTCGCTACAGCGCCGCTGACGATGCCACCAACCATGTCAGCCTGTCGGTGTTCCGCTTTGACTCTCAGGCACTCGTGACGCCCCACCTAGCTCGGTTCGTCGGCCACGACTCCCCGATGATGCATCTCCGCCAACAGCAAGAGGGCGGCATGTTCGACCGATTCGCGGCGCATGCCGAGGAGTTGTGGGAGCGCGGGACGCCAGTAACCCTGGGCTAACACTGGGGCCGAGTCAGGCCGAGAGGCGCGCCCGGAATGCGGACACTCCCCGTGCGGTTTGATGGAGGCATGGCTTCTCGTGCACGTGTACGCGCCCCCGAGCTGGTGGGCAAGGGCGGATGGTTGAACACCGGCGGCAAGGATCTGTCCCTGGCAGACTTCCGAGGTCGCATTTTGATACTAGACTTCTGGACCTTCTGCTGCATCAACTGCCTGCATGTGCTGGACGAGTTGCGGGAGCTGGAGGAGAAGCACCGCGACACGGTGGTGATCGTCGGGGTGCACTCGCCGAAGTTCGTGCACGAGGCGGACCACCAGGCGGTGGTGGACGCGGTGGCCCGGTACGAGGTGCACCACCCGGTGCTGGACGACCCGGAGCTGGCGACCTGGAAGCAGTACGCGGTGCGGGCGTGGCCGACGCTGGTGGTGATCGACCCGGAGGGGTACGTGGTCGCGCAGCACGCGGGCGAGGGCCATGCGCACGCGATCGCGAAGCTGGTGGAGGAGCTGGAGGCCGAGCACGCGGCGAAGGGGACGCTGCGGCGCGGTGAGGGACCGTACGTGGCGCCGGAGCCGCAGGCGGGGGATCTGCGCTTCCCGGGCAAGGCGGTGCGGCTGCCGGACGGGCACTACCTGGTCGCGGACTCGGGGCACCACTCGCTGGTGGAGCTGGCCGAGGACGGCGAGACGGTGGTGCGGCGGATCGGCGACGGCGTGCGCGGCCTCGTCGACGGGACGCAGCCGCGGTTCAGCGAGCCGCAGGGCCTGGCGCTGGTCCCGGCGGAGCTGGAGCTCGGCTACGACGTGGTGGTCGCCGACACGGTGAACCACGCGCTGCGCGGGGTGCGGCTGGCGGACGGCTCGGTGAGCACGCTGGCGGGCACCGGCAAGCAGTGGTGGCAGGGCTCCCCGACCGAGGGGACGGCGCGCGGGGTGGACCTGTCCTCGCCGTGGGACGTGGCGTTCTTCGGCGGCCGGGTGTGGATCGCGATGGCCGGCGTGCACCAGCTGTGGGCGTTCGACCCGGCGGCGGGCACCGTCGCGGTGGCGGCGGGCACCACCAACGAGGGCCTGGTCGACGGTCCGGCGGCGGAGGCGTGGTTCGCCCAGCCGTCGGGGCTGGCGGTCTCCGCGGACGGCGAGCGGCTGTGGGTCGCGGACTCCGAGACCTCGGCGCTGCGCTGGGTTTCACGTGAAACCGGCGAGGTGCACACCGCGGTCGGCAGCGGCCTGTTCGACTTCGGGCACCGGGACGGCGCTGCCGAGCAGGCGCTGCTGCAGCACCCGCTGGGCGTCACCGTGCTGCCGGACGGCTCGGTCGCGGTCAGCGACACCTACAACCACGCGCTGCGGCGCTTCGACCCGGCGAGCGGCGAGGTGAGCACGCTCGCCACCGACCTGCGCGAGCCGTCCGGCGCGGTGCTGGTGGACGGCGACATCGTGGTGGTCGAGTCGGCGCGGCACCGGCTGACCCGGCTGCGGCTTCCCGAGGAGGCGGTGCGGGTGGAGTCGGTGGCGCACCGCACCCAGCGCGCCGCCACCGAGGTCGCCCCGGGCGCCTTCCGGCTGGACGTGGTCTTCTCCGCGCCCAGCGGCCAGAAGCTGGACGAGCGCTACGGCCCGTCCACCCGGCTGCTGGTCAGCTCCACTCCGCCGGAGCTGCTGGTCTCCGGCGCGGGCGCGGACTCCGCGCTCTCGCGCGAGCTGGTGCTGTCGGACGCGGTGGCCGAGGGCGTGCTGCACGTCTCGGCGATGGCGGCGTCCTGCGACGACGACCCGGAGATCGAGTACCCGGCCTGCCACGTGCACCAGCAGGACTGGGGCGTTCCGGTGAAGCTGGTCGCGGGCGGCGCGGGCCGGCTGCCGCTGGTGCTGGCCGGGATGGACTGACCGCCGGGCGCGGGGCCGCGCGAAGGCGAGGGATGACCAGGTCGCGGTCCTCCGCTTCGCGCAGGCCCCGCGCCCCTTCGGTTGCCCGCTCAGCCTTCGAGGAAGGCCTTGATCGCGCTCGCGAGGTAGTGCGGGTCCTCGGCGCCGCACAGCTCGCGGGCGGAGTGCATGGAGAGCGCCGCGATGCCGCAGTCGACGGTGGTGATGCCGAGGCGGGCCGCGGTGATCGGGCCGATCGTGGTGCCGCAGGGCATCGCGTTGTTGGAGACGAAGGTCTGCCACGGCACGCCGGCCTTCTCGCAGGCGGCGGTGAAGACGGCGCGGCCGACCGCGTCGGTGGCGTAGCGGTTGTTGACGTTGACCTTGAGGATCGGGCCGCCGTTGGGGAGCGGGTGGTGGCCGGGCTCGTGGCGCTCGCTGTAGTTCGGGTGGACGGCGTGGCCCATGTCGGAGGAGAGGCAGACGGTGCCGGCCAGCGCGCGGGCGCGGTCCTCGGCGGTGCCGCCGCGGGTGTAGCAGACCCGCTCCAGGACGTTTCCGAGCAGCGGGCTCTGCGCGCCGGTGTCGGACTCGCTGCCGGTCTCCTCGTGGTCGAAGGCGGCGAGCACCGGGATGTGGGACAGCTTTCCGCCGGCCTGGGCGACGGCGGCCAGCGCGGCGGTGGCGGCGTGCACCGAGAGCAGGTTGTCCAGGCGCGGGCCGGCGAGCAGTTCGCGGTCGCGGCCGAGGTAGCTGGGCGGCTGGATGTCGTGGGTCATCAGGTCCCAGCCGGCGATGTCGGCGGCGGCCAGGCCGGCCCGCTCGGCGACGTACTCGATCAGCGCGCCCTCGGTGGTGTCGCCGATTCCCCAGATCGGCGTCAGATGGCGCTGCTTGTCGAGCTTGAGGCCCTCGTTGACCTGGCGGTCGAGGTGGATGGCGAGCTGCGGGACGCGCAGCAGCGGCTCGTCGAGCTGGACCAGCCGGGCGGTGCCGTCGCGCAGCGCGAGCCGGCCGGAGAGGCCGAGGTCGCGGTCGAGCCAGGTGTTGAGCGGGACGCCGCCGTAGATCTCCACGGCGACCTGCCGCCAGCCGGCCGAGCCGGTGTCCGGGATCGGCTTGACCCGCAGGTTGGGCGAGTCGGTGTGGGTCCCGACGATCCGGTAGGGGGTCTCCGGACCGACGCCCTCGGGGAGGAACCAGGCGATCAGCGCGCCGCCGCGGATCAGGTACTTGCCGCCCGTGCTGCCGTCCCAGGCGTCCGTCTCGCGGACCTCGCGGAAGCCGGCCCGCTCAAGCCGCTCGGCCGCGCTCGCCACCGCGTGGTACGGGGAGGGCGACGCAGCGAGGAAGGCGACCAGGTCGTCTGTGTGCGTCCGGTCGAAGAAGGCCGTTCGGTCGGCGGCGGTCGACATGTTGCTCCTGGGTTGAGGGCGGCCGGGCCTGATGGGGGGTCGGCCCCTGCAGAGCATATGCCCGTACACGGACAGGACCGCGTGAAGTCTGCAACGGTGACACAACGGTGAACGGGGCGCGACACAACGCGGCGGGGCCCGGTGGTGTACCGGGCCCCGTGCGTGAGGGTGGGTCAGTTGGCTCGGGCGGTCAGCCGCGCCTGGGTCAGAAGACCTCTTCGGCCAGGTCCATCAGCTCGTTGTCGATGGACTCGGCGATCAGGCGCTGCGGGGCGGTGGTGGGCAGCACGTTGCGGGCGAAGTGCTTGGCCGCGGCGACCTTGCCCTGGTAGAAGGCGACGTCCTTCTCGGAGGCGCCGGCCTCCAGCTTGGCCAGCGCGACCGCGGCCTGGCGCAGCAGCAGCCAGCCGACCACCACGTCGCCGGAGACCAGCAGCAGGCGGGTGGTGTTCTGGCCCACCTTGTACATGTTCTTGACGTCCTGCTCGACCGACGAGAGGTCGGCCAGCAGCTTGCCGACGATCGCCTCCAGGTCGCCGGCGGCCTTGGCGAGCAGCTCGCGCTCGGCGGCCAGCGCCTCGCCGCCCTCGGCGGTCGCGAGGAACTTCTGGATCTGCTCGGAGACCGCGGTGAGCGCCTGGCCGCCGTCCTTGACGATCTTCCGGAAGAAGAAGTCCTGGCCCTGGATGGCGGTGGTGCCCTCGTACAGGGTGTCGATCTTGGCGTCCCGGATGTACTGCTCGATCGGGTACTCCTGCAGGTAGCCGGAGCCGCCGAAGGTCTGCAGCGACTGGGCGAGCTGCTCGTAGGACTTCTCCGAGCCGTAGCCCTTGACGATCGGCAGCAGCAGGTCGTTCAGGCGCTCGGCGGCGGCGTCGTGCTCGCCGCGCAGGCGGGCGGCCAGCATGTCGTCCTGGACCGAGGCGGTGTACAGCACCAGGGCGCGCATGCCCTCGGCGTACGCCTTCTGGGTCAGCAGCGAGCGGCGCACGTCCGGGTGGTGGGTGATGGTGACGCGCGGCGCGGTCTTGTCCAGGAACTGCGAGATGTCGGCGCCCTGCACGCGCTCCTTGGCGTACTCCAGCGCGTTCAGGTAGCCGGTGGAGAGGGTGGCGATCGCCTTCGTGCCGACCATCATGCGGGCGAACTCGATGATCTTGAACATCTGGCGGATGCCGTCGACCTTCTCGCCCAGCAGCCAGCCCTTGGCCGGGTGCTTGGCGCCGAAGGTCATCTCGCACGTGTTGGACGCCTTCAGGCCCATCTTGTGCTCGACGTTGGTGGCGTAGACGCCGTTGCGCTCGCCGAGCTCGCCGGTCTCCCAGTCGAAGTCGAACTTCGGCACGATGTACAGGCCCAGGCCCTTGGTGCCCGGCTTGCCGCCCTCGGGGCGGGCCAGCACCAGGTGGACGATGTTGTCGGACATGTCGTGCTCACCCGAGGTGATGAAGCGCTTCACGCCCTCGATGTGCCAGGAGCCGTCCTCCTGCTTGATCGCCTTGGTGCGGCCGGCGCCCACGTCGGAGCCCGCGTCGGGCTCGGTGAGCACCATGGTGGCGCCCCACAGGCCGTCGATCATGCGCTGGGCGACCTTCTGCTGCTCCTCGGTGCCCTCGTCGTAGACGACGCCGGCGAAGGCCGGGCCGGAGGAGTACATCCAGATCGCCGGGTTGGAGCCGAGCACCTGCTCGGCGTACGCCCACACCAGGGAGGACGGAGTGACCTGACCGCCGATGCCCTCCGGGATGCCCAGGCGCCACCACTCGGCGTCCATGAACGCGGAGTAGCTCTTCTTGAAGGTGGCCGGCACCGGAGCGGTGCTGGTCTCCGGGTCGAAGACCGGCGGGTTGCGGTCGGCGTCCACGAAGGAGGCCGCGAGCTCGTTCTCCGCCAGGCGGGAGATCTCGCTGAGGATGTTCTTCGCGGTGTCGACGTCCATGTCGGCGAACGGACCGGTGCCGTACACCTGGTCGCGGCCGAACACCTCGAAGAGGTTGAACTCCACGTCCCGCAGGTTGGACTTGTAGTGACCCATGACCGTATCTCCGGTTCGTCTGCTCCACGGGCGGCCGCTTACGGCGCACCGCTTACCCACCAGTACGCCCCATGATGCTACCGGTTGGTAACTTGTTCAAGCCCTTGGCGGTGAAGCGGCTATGAACGTGGTCACGTCCCACAATGCGGCCCCCGGCCGGATTGTGCGGATCACCCGCCCCCAACCGGGGCCCGGCCCGATAGCCTTGTCCCCGTGTACGGCTACGAGCAGAGCGCCTACCAGGACCCCTACCAGCAGCAGATGCAGCAGGGGATGCCCGGCATGCCCGGCGGCGGACCGTACGGCGACCCGCAGGCCGCCCAGCAGTCGCTCTACCCCGAGCCGTCGCCTCCCACACTGGCCGACGCGGTGCGCGCCTTCACCACCGGGGCGATGCCGGTGGAGGACTTCCAGGCGATCTTCATCACCTCCAAGGTGTACTGCCCGCGCGGCGACCGCCCCGGCTTCCTGGCGCTGCACAACACGCCGACCCCGGTGATCCCGATGTTCAGCTCGGTCAAGGAGCTGAAGCGGTACGCCGGCAAGGAGTCCAAGCACTTCTCGGTCACCGGCGCCGAGATCCTCGACCTGCTGCCCACCGGCTACGGCTTCGCCCTGGACATGGAGGGCGAGCACCGGATGGTGTTCGACGCCCGCGCGGTCGAGCAGATGGTCGACTTCACCATGCGCCGGATGTACGGCTGACCCACTCCTCCCGCCCGCGGGGCGGGCATGGAATACGCCCACATAGTTCAATGTTCAACCTTGCGAGTGGTTGAGAATTGAACTACTGTGGAGGACGTAGGCCACAGACCGCCGAAGGAGGCCGACATGCCCGCCGTGACCGTCGAGAACCCGCTGACCCTGCCGCGCGTCACCACCCCGGACCCGGTGTCCAGCACCGCCCGTCCGGTCCTGACCGTGGCCACCGCCCCCGAGGGCTTCGAAGGCGAGGGCTTCCCGGTCCGCCGCGCCTTCGCGAAGATCAACACCAAGTTCCTGGACCCGTTCATCATGATGGACCAGATGGGCGAGGTGGACTACGCGGCCGGTGAGCCCAAGGGCACCCCCTGGCACCCGCACCGCGGCTTCGAGACGGTCACCTACATCATCGACGGCACCTTCGTGCACCGGGACTCGCACGGCGGCGGCGGCGTGATCACCGACGGCGACACGCAGTGGATGACGGCGGGCTCCGGCCTGCTGCACATCGAGACCCCGCCGGAGTCGCTGGTGATGTCCGGCGGCCTGTTCCACGGCCTGCAGCTGTGGGTCAACCTGCCCGCCTCGGACAAGATGATCACCCCGAAGTACCAGGACATCCGCGGCGGCAGCATCAAGCTGCTGACCTCGGAGGACGGCGGCGCGCTGCTCCGGGTGATCGCCGGCGAGCTCGACGGCCACCAGGGGCCCGGCAGCACGCACACCCCGATCACCATGATCCACGGCTCGCTCACCCCGGGCGCCCAGGTCACGCTGCCCTGGCGGTCGGACTTCAACGCCCTCGCCTACGGCCTGGCCGGCTCCGGCTCCGCGGGCGCCGAGCGCCGCCCGTTCCACATGGGCCAGGCGGTGGTCTTCGGCGACGGCGACACGCTGACCGTCCGCGCCGACGAGAAGCAGGACTCCCGCTCCGAGACCTTCGAGTTCGTCCTGCTCGGCGGCCTGCCGATCCGTGAGCCGGTCGCCTGGTACGGCCCGTTCGTGATGAACAGCCACCGCGAACTCCAGCAGGCCATGGAGGACTTCCAGGCCGGCCGGCTCGGCACCGTCCCGGCCGACGAGAACTGACGGACGGTCAGCTCGTAGGGGTTCAGTCCGTCGAAGGGGTTCCGGCCGCGGCCGGGGCCCCTTCGTCGTCCTCCGGCCGCGGCTCGCCCGGCTGCTCGGACCGGAGCTGCTCCAGTTCGGCGAGGGCGGCCGCGCCCAGTTCGGCCTTGGTGGGCTCGTCGGTGGAGTCGGCGCGCAGGCCGCGCAGGGTCTCGGCGACGCGGTGCGAGACGCCGCGCAGTTGCTGGGCGCGCTCGGCGTGGATGCCCGCGTCGGTGTTCTCCACCTCGACGACCGGGATGCCGCGGGCGCGGGCGGCGGCGAGCAGGCTGTCGCCGGCCTCCGGGATCAGGGTCAGCACCGAGGCGGCGAACAGGCCGCCGGGCAGCGGCTTCGGACGGCCGATCAGGTTCTTCGAGACGATCTCGCAGGGCAGTGCGCGCTCCTGCCGCTCGGCCGCGTCGAAGGCCGCCAGCGCCACCGTGAGCAGCGCCTCGACGGCCTTGGTGACCAGCCACCTGCGGCCGGGGACCGGCGGGAACAGCTCGCGGATCCGGTCCACCTCGCGGTCCACCACCACCCCGGGCAGGAAGTCCAGGCTGCTGTGGCAGCGGATCTCCAGCACCCGGCTCCAGTCGACCTGTTCGCCGTCGAAGCCGACCTGCTCCGGCCCGATCGACACCTGGCCGAGGCCGTCCAGCAGGTGCAGCAGCTTCACCGCCGGGCCGGGCACCCGCGGCAGCCGGGCCACCAGGCCGGCCAGCGAGACCTCCCAGTCCTCGGTCGGCGGGACGTCCGGTCGCGGGTGGGTGTCCAGGGCCCGGCGCGCCCAGTCGCCGCCGGCCTTGGTGCGCGCCGAGGCGACCGCCTCCGACACCGCCCCGAGGGCCGCACCGGCCCGCCGCCCGACGCCCTCGGTCACCCGTCCGACGCCCTCGGTCACCCGCTTGATGCCCACGGCCCCCGCCTCCCCCGCTCCGCCTCCGCCCGGTCGTCCGCCGGGTAACGCTACCCCGGCGGACGGCACTGCCTAGGCTGGGCGGGCAGGTCGCGTACGACGACGGGAGTGTTGAGATGGCGACGATCCACCGCACCACGATGGAGCCCACCAAGCTGGAGCTGCTGGTCGACTGGCTGCCCCGGCAGGAGTGGTACCGGACCGACGGCGCCGGGGAGTTGGAGCGGGCCGGCGGGTTCCGGCTGGACGATCCGGCGGGCGAGGTCGGCATCGAGCTGATGGTCGTCACCGACGGGCGGGCCGCCTACCTGGTGCCGATGTCCTACCGCGGCGCCCCGCTGGACGGCGCTCCCGCGCAGGCGCTGATCGGCACCAGCGAGCACGGCGTGCTGGGCACCCGCTGGATATACGACGGCGAGCACGACCCGGTGGTGCGCGAGCAGCTGGCCGCGCTGCTGGGCGGCAAGGCCGAGCCGCAGATGCAGAGCGAGAGCGACCGGCCCGACCCGACGGTGGCGGTGGGCGCCGTCCCGGCGTCGGTCGCCGGGGTGGCGCTGCGGCGGGTGCTGTCGCCGGGCGCCGGGGAGCCGGCCGCGGGCGAGGTGGTGGCCGGGTACACCGCGCCGGACGGCTCGGCGGTGCGCGCCGTGTTCGCGGCGGCGGTCACGGGCTGACGCTCCGCCAGCAGGCCGACGGCGCGTCAGAGGTGCGCGTAGAGCGCCGAGGCGTCGTCGTGGGCCTTGCCCCGGGGCCAGCGCAGGCAGTCGGGGTCGGTGCGTTCGGCGGCCCGCACCTGGGCGATCAGCTCGGCCGGACCGGCCTCGGCGAGCAGGCGTAGGGCGTCGGCCCAACTGCCCAGCCCCAGGCGGTCGGTGAAGCGGGCCGCACCGTCCGAGAGGGCCGCCACCCCGCGCAGGACCGCCAGGTCGGCGAATCCGGTCTCGGCGTGTTCGGCCGCGCGCGGGGTGGCGGCGGCGATCCACGGCCCGTGGCCGGTGTTGCGGGCGGCGCGGACCGCGGTGGCGTACCGCAGGTACAGCTCGGCGCGTTCGGCGGTGCCCGGGACGGTGGACCAGATCTGCCGGCGCAGGCCGTCCGCGCCGGGCCAGCGCTGGTTGTCACCGATCACCCGGGGCGGCCCGTCCGCGGGGTGCAGCACCAGCAGCGAGTCGCCGAGCGCCAGGTACTCCAGCGCCCCGTCGGCGATCCGGGCGGCCACCACCATCGCGGCGGGCGTGTTGGGGTTGGCCAGGTCGCAGCGCCCGCCGTGCAGCGCGGCGGTCTCGGCGATCGCGTCGGCCAGGCACTCGGCGATGCCGCGGTCGACGCGGTCGGTGAGCCGGGCCAGCAGCTGCACGCCCAGTCTGCGCACGTACCAGGCGATCCCGTGGCGGCAGCCGGACTCCAGCGAGGCCGGGGCGCTGGAACCGTCCAGCAGCACCAGGGCCTCCGGGGTGGCCACCGCGAAATCCTCGTTCGCCCGGTCCGGGCGGCGCGCCTCGACTGCCAGCTCTACCCGCATGGCCACCAGTCTGCGACCGGCCCACGGGCGCGGAACAGGGGTCGGAACGTGATCCCTTCGCGGGGGTATCGCGAAGGGATTCAGACATAATGGGCGAAAAGGCTCGGAACTCGCGTCGGGAGAACCCATGGTCTGGCAGTTCTTCGTACTGGTGATCGCCTCGATCGGCTTTCCGATCCTGGCGCTGCTCTACCTGATCGGCGGCCCGCACTACCGCGACGAGCACCACTGACCGGCGAGGACGCCGCCCCCACACCCCCTCCGCGCGCCCTCCACCGGAGGGAAATGGGCTTCAGCCGCCCCGACCGGCATGGCAGGGTGGGCACCAGCACACCAGCTCCCGTCCAGGAGGACCCCAATGAGCAGCGAAACCGCCGCCGAATCCGCCGACTCGGCCGACCCCGCGGAGACCCCCGCCGAGGCCGGGCAGGACGACGTGAAGGCGAAGTTCCTCGCCGCCCTGCAGCGCAAGGACGGCGGATCAGGTCGCGGCGCGGGCAGCGGCCCGGGCGGCGACTCGAAGATCCACGGCGCCCACGGGGCGGCGGGCGGCAAGCGCACCTTCCGCCGCAAGAGCGGGGGCTGACACTCCGTCGGGGTACCAGCCGGGGCCGGGTCCGCATGGTGCGGAGCCGGCCCCGTGGCGTGTCCCGGTGGTCGTCAGGCCGCCCGGACCGGGGCGGGTTCGGCGAGGAAGGCCAGCGCGTTGTCGACGACGGTCGGCTCGGACAGCACCCGGTTGTGGCCCAGGCCCCGGGTGGTGATCAGGCGCAGTTGCTCGCCGTAGGCGTCGCGCAGCCGGTGCGCCTGCGCGAGCGGGACCATCCGGTCGCCCTCGTCGTGGAAGGCGAGGATCGCGGCGCCGATCTCCTCGGGCCGGTGGGCGGCGTCGAAACGCTGCCAGAGTGCCTCGACCTCGGGGAATAGCACCTGCTCGGTGCGGCGGACCAGTTCGCCCTTCAGCCGTGCGTTCAGGCCGAGTTGGGCGGCGAAGCCGTTCACCACGAAGTCGAAGTCGGCCACCCCCGCGACCGCCACCAGGCGCTCCGCCTTGATCCCGTCGCGCAGCGCGAGGAACGCGCAGCACACCCCGAAGGAGTGCGCCACGATCGCCTCGAACGGCCCGTGGCGCTCGGCCAGCTGCCCGATCGCCTCCCGGTAGTCGAGGATCGTGCTCGCCCGGCCGCCCGAGTCGCCGTGCCCCGGCGCGTCGAAGCCGATCGGGCTCATCCCGAGGTCCAGCAGCCCCTGCACGTACGGTGCGAAGCGCGAGGTCCGGGACTGCCAGCCGTGCAGCAGCAGCACCGGCCGGCCGCCGTCGCCCCACCGGTACGCCACCACCCGGCGGCCGTTGACGGCGAGGGTCTCGGTGGCGGCGCGTTCGTGCACCTCGCGTTCGGCGGGGCGGACGCGGCCGCGGCGCAGCGGGTGGCGGAAGAGTTCGAAGGCCACCCGGCCCGGGACGGCGGGGGCGATCAGGGAGGTGGCGTTCAGCGCGGTGCGCACGGCGGCGCGGGCCGCGGCGCTCGGTAGTGCGGCTTTGGATGCCATGCGCAGATATTAGCACGATCGTTCGTTCAGTTTTATGAGCGTCGGTGCGGACCTGCACGGGCCTGCCCGGCTAGGCCGGCGTGGCGAGGAGAAGGAGGCGGCGGATGGCGCGGGCGGTGCGGTCGTAGCGGGACGGGTCGTCGTGCAGCACGGAGTGGACGTTCGCACTGTCCATCAGGCTGGTGAGCAGGAGGGCGAGTTCCTCGACGTCGGTGTCCGCGGCGAGGTCGCCGGTGGCGACGGCGGCGCGGAGCAGGTCGGTCATCTGCGCCTCCCAGTCGAGGGCGGCGGTGGCCAGCGCGTCGCGGACCGGGCCCGGCTGGGCGTCGAACTCCGCCGTGACCGAGTAGAAGAAGCAGCCGCCCTCGAAGACCCGCCCGCGGGAGTACGCGATCCACCGCTCGCACAGCGCCAGCACCTGGCCGGTGCCGGCCGGGAGGTCGAGGACCGGGGCGATCACGTTGTCGTAGAAGATCCGGCGGGCCGCGCGGACGGTGGCGAGCTGCAGCTCCTCCTTGGAGCCGAAGCCCGCGAAGACGCCGCTCTTGCTGAGCCCGAGGTCGGTGGCGAGGCGGCCGATCGACAGGGCGCCGAGGCCCTCGACGGACGCGATCTGCACCGCCCTGCCCAGGACCGCCCGCCGCGTCTCGTTACCCCGCTGGACCCGCCCGTCGGTGGAGGAGCTGACGACCACTGGACACACACCTCCGCGAGACGGCTTGCCCCGCCAGGGTACGACGACGGGTCTTCCGACTCGTACGGTTCCACCCCTCGCCGTGCCGCCCGCGGGCGCTAGTCGGCCATGTGCTGGAGGTGGGCGGCGGTGTGGAGGAGGGCTTCGTCGGCGTGGGGGTGGGCGATGAGTTGGAGGCCCAGGGGGAGGGGGGTGAGGGTGGTGGGGAGGGTGAGGGCGGGGAAGCCGGCGTGGCTCCAGGGGAGGGAGAGGGCGGGGGAGCCGGTGGAGTCGAGGCCGAGGGGGGCGGGGCCGGGGGCGGCAGGGGTGGCGAAGAGGTCGAGGTGGTGGTCGGACATGGTGCCGGTGAGGCGGTGGCGGAAGCCTTCGCGGGCGGCCAGCGCGGCGAGGTAGTCGGCGCGGTCGACGTCCTGACCGCGGCGGATCGCGGCGGCGGTCTCGGGGCGCAGCAGCGCGCCGAAGCGGTTGACCAACTCGCCCAGGCGGTGGGCCAGTTCGTAGTGGTGGATGACGGTCGCGTGGTGCGTGAGGTCGTCCAGGTCGGGGAGCGCGTCGACGTGGCGGACGGTGACGCCGAGGTCGGCGAGGTGGCGGGTGAAGGCGGTCAGGGCGTCGGGGTCGACCTGGTCGAGGTAGCGGCCGGTGGGGACGCCGAGGACGGGCTGGGCGTTCGGGGCGCCGGCGGGCGGGGACCAGTCGTCGCAGAGCAGGGCGGCGGCCAGCTGCAGGCTGGGGAGGTCCGCGGTGAAGCAGCCGACGGCGTCCAGGGTCGGGGAGTTCGGGAGCAGGCCGGTGGTGGGGATGCGGCCGTGGGTGGGGCGGAAGCCGAGGACGCCGCAGTAGGCGGCGGGGCGGATCACCGAGCCGAGGGTCTGGGTGCCGAGGGCGAGCGGGAGCAGGCCCGCGGCGACGGCGGCCGCGGAGCCGCTGCTGGAGCCGCCCGGGGTGTGGGTGAGGGCGCGGGGGTTGCGGGTGGGGCCGGGGGCGGTGAGGGCGAACTCGGTGGTGACGGTCTTGCCCGCGATCAGGGCGCCGGCCGCGCGCAGCCGGGTCACCGCGGCGGCCTCCGGGCCGGCCAGGACGCCGGGCGGCAGCGCGGAGCCGGCGTGGGTGGGCAGTCCGGCGACGTGCAGGACGTCCTTGACGCCGACGGCGGCGCCGTACAGCGGGAGGTCGGCGGGGTCGCGGGCGGCGAGGTCGCGGGCTTCGGCGGCCAGCCGGCGGTAGCGGCCCGGTTCCGGGACGAAGGCGTGGACCGCGGGGTCGAGGCGGTCGATCCGGGTGAGCAGCCGCTCCACGTGGGTGGGCAGGTCGAGGCGGCCGCTGCGGAGGTCGGCGACCTGGTCGAGCAGGGAGAGCGGGGGGAGGACGGCGGCGGCCGGACCCGGGTAGGGGTCCGGCCGCGGGGGGCGGGGCTCGGTGGTGCGGGAGGTGGCGTTCATGGCCGTCGTTGCGGGTCAGGCGGAGTGCTCGTCCGGGAGGTAGGGAGCCTCGCGGAGGAAGAGGGCCCCGCAGGTGTGGCAGTTGTGGTCCGGGTCGACGGTCCAGCGGGCGGCGTCCTGGACCGGGGCCCCGGCCTCCAGTTCCCTGCCGCACAGGGCGACCAGGTCCGCGTTGCGGACGATGTGCCAGCTGACCACGGAGTCCGTGGCGCCGGTCGGGCCGGTCTCGGCGCGCATCTGGTGCATCATGATCACCATGGTCCGCCGACCGGGCATACCCGGCAATTCGATCAGTCGGCGGCCGGCGGGGTGAGGGTGCCGTGCAGGCGGAGCCGGGCGATGCCGCCGTCGGGGAGGACGTCGAGGCGGACGTGGGTGGTCGGGCGCGGGTCGGCGGTGGTGATGTCGTGCCAGGGTCCTTCGGTGCCGTAGATCCACGGCTGGCCGGCCAGGTCGGAGAGCCTCAACTCCGGTGCGGTGGCGAGCGGGTGGTCGGGCGGGAGGGCGGCGTCCAGGACGTCGGCGAGCAGCCGGGTGCGGACGAAGCGGGAGTCCTGGGGGCTCGGGAGTTCGGCGGAGAGTTCCACCGCCAGGTCGACCTCGCCGGCCGCCAGCAGGCGGTGCGCCTCGGCGGCCTCGGCCTCGGTGACGCCGCCTGTTCCAACTGGCCGAATATCCGGTCGGCGTGGGCCAGCAGCGGCCGGGCCGCCGGGGTGAGGCGCACCCGGCGGCCGTACGGCTCGACCATAGGGGCGCCCACCTGCCGGGCCAGCGAGGCGAGTTGCTGGGACACGGCGGAGGGCGTCAGGTGGAGGTGTTCAGCCGCGGCGGTCACCGTGCCGTGCTCGTCGAGTGCGCGCAGGACGCGAAGGCGGCGCAGGTCCCGGTCCATCGGGCGATGGTACGGGCGGCGGTGGCGGGTCAGGTGGTGGAGCGCAGGGCGCGCCAGGCGGTGAGGGTGGCGAGCAGGAGGGCGGCGCCGGAGATGGCGAAGCCGGTGCGGGCGCCGATGTGCTGGGCGACGGCGGTGACGGCGAGGCCGGTGAGCGGGAGGGTGCCGGTCATCGCGGTGCCCCAGAGGGACATCACCCGGCCGCGCATGCCCGGGTCGGAGCGGAGCTGGGCCAGCGTGTTGGCGCTGGCGATGAACCAGATCGAGGTGAGGCCGATGCTCGCCAGGCCGAGCAGGGCGAGCGGGAAGTTCGGGGCGAGCGCGGTGGCGAGGACGGCCGCCGAGGTGGCCAGCGCCAGGGTGCGGACCCGGCGCGGGGTGGGGGCCGGGGCCGAGGCGGCGAGCAGCGCGCCGGGCAGGCCGCCGACGCCGAACGCGGCGACCAGCAGGCCGTAGCCGCCGCCGTCGAGGTGCAGCGAGCGGCTGGCGAGGGTCGGGACGGTGAGGTTCATCGCGAAGATCAGGCCACTGGCGGCGGACATCGGCAGCAGGCCGCGGATCAGCGGCGAGCGCCGGGCGTACGAGAGGCCCTCGCGGGCGCCGGCCTTGGGGCGCTCGGCGGCGCGGCCGGCGGGGTCCGCGGGCCGGGCCGGACGGAGTTTCAGCAGGGCGGCCAGCGGGGCGGCGTACGCGAGGGCGTTGAAGGCGAAGCAGAAGGCCGGTCCGCTGAGGGTCAGCAGGGCGCCGGCGGCGCCCGGGCCGAGCACCCGGGAGGCGTTCAGCGCCACCTCCCAGAGGCCGACCGCGCTGGCCACCGACTCGGCGCCGACCAGGTCGACCACGAAGACCTGGCGGGCCGGGGCGTCGACGGTGGCGACCAGGCCGGAGCACGTGGCGAGGGCGAGCAGCAGCCAGAGGTGGAGTCCGCCGAGCGCGGTGAGGGTGGCGAGGGTCAGACCGATCGCCATCATCAGGCCCTGGGTGACCAGCAGCAGGCGGCGGCGGTCGGAGCGGTCGACCAGCGCGCCCGCCCACGGGCCGAGCAGCAGGGTGGGACCCCAGGTGCAGGCCGACAGGAGGGTCAACCAGACGGCGTCGTCGGTGAGTTCGAGGACCACCCAGGAGAGCGCGACACCCTGGGCGAGGGCGCCGGAGGCGGAGGTCAACTGGCCGAGGAACCAGATGCGGAAGTCGCGTCCCTGCAGCGCTTGGCCCATCCGGGCCAGGCCCCTGCGGGTCGCGGACGTGGGCTCGGGCGCGGCGGTGGTGGTCATCGTCCCTCCGGGTGGGTGGACTAGACCATAGCCGTGGAGGGTGGGTGCGGGGCTAGGGGTTTCGCAGGACGGACACGTCCGACCGGGCCGCAGCGGGCTGGTTGGCCGAAAAGCACGGGGTCGGTGGTCGGCCGAGAAGCGCGAGGTCGGGTCAGGCGCTGCGGAGCAGCGGGGTGTCGTCCCGCCAGGTGAGGATCTTGTCGAAGCTGACGGTGGCTCCGCGCAGCGGGTGGTTGCGGAGTTGGACGTGGTCGGTGAGGGCGTGGATGAGGAACAGCCCGCGGCCGCACTCGGCGGTGAGGTCGGGGACGGTGTCGGGGGCCGGCGCGGGGAGGTGGGGGCGGCCGGGCGGCAGGACGTGGGTGTCGTAGGCGGTGGGGCGGCGGGCCGCGGTGAGGACCCGCGGGGGGAGGGTGGCGCGGCCGCGGCGGGTGCGGCGGGGGGTGGCGGGGCGGGCCCGGCCGGGGACGCCGGTGGGGCGGCGGGGCGCCGGGGGGTCGGCCGTCGCGCAGGTGGCGGGCAGGCCGGGGCCGGTGTCGGTGACCTCGATGCGCAGGCGGTTGCCGGACAGCGCGGCGGTGACCTGGAAGGTGTCGCCGGGGCGGGCCGGGCCGGTGTGCTCGACGGCGTTGGCGCAGGCTTCGGTGAGGGCGACGCCGAGGTCGAAGGCGACCTGGGGGTCGACGCCCGCGGAGTCCATGGCGCCGAGCAGGATGCGGCGGGCGAGCGGGACGCTCGCGGGGTCGCGCTTGAGGTGCAGAGTCCACCAGATGTCCACGGGAGATCCCTCCTGGCTGCGGCTCCACATACAACTAGCTATCTCCTCGGCTACGCGCGGTGAACCGTCCGCACTCACCGGTACCGCTCGTTCGGCGGATGGACTGGTCCCGCCGGTTGTGCCGATCGGCGCACGGTGGTCCGCGCGCGCCGGTCGGGTTCGCGCCAATGCGGACGGCTTTCGGCCCCTGCCCCGGGGGCCGGTGTAGGCGGTGAGATGATGGCCCGGCCATGACTGACCTGACCGCCGCCGCCCGCCGGGGAGCTGTCGTCCCCGCCGGGCGGGCGACTACGGCCGCCTGGGATCTGCGGGTGCTGCGCGCGGCGCCGTTCGCGCTGGTGTGCACGGTGGTCGCGGCGGCGGGGCACGCGTGGGTGGGCGGCGGCGAGGTCGCGCCGGACACCCTGCTGCTGGGCTTCGCGGTGGTGGCGGCGTGCGCCGCGCTGCTCGCCGGGCGGGAACGCTCGCTGGGGGCGATCGCGGCGGCGCTGGGCGCCGGTCAGCTGGGACTGCACCTGCTGTTCCACTGCCTCGCGGGCGGCCTCGGCGGCGGCTTGACGGGCCTGCCGATGGCGGGCATGCAGATGGCCGGAAACAGCCCCTCGGACGGGCTGACCGCCGTGGCGGGCCGGCTGCTCTGCAACGACCTGCCGGGCGACGGGCTGACCGTGGTCCCGGTCGACACCACCGCCGAGCAGGTGGTGAGCGCGGCCGGGCTGGACCCGGCGGCGTACACCGCCGTGGCGGCGCCGCACGCCGGCGGCTGGCTGGGGATGACCCCCGGGATGCTGCTCGGCCACCTGGCGGCCGCGGTGCTGGCGGGCTGGTGGCTGCGGCGCGGCGAGGCCGCGCTGTGGCGGCTGCTGCGCGCCGCGGCGCTGACCGCCCGCGAGTGGGCGGAGCCGCTGCGCACCGCGGTGGCGCTGACCCTCGCGCTGCTGCTCGGCGGCCTGGGCGGGCGTCCGGGTGCGCCGCGGCGGGCCGGACGGGCGGCGGACTGGCCGCTGCCGGTGGCAGTGGCGCTGCGGCACAGCGTGCTGCGGCGAGGACCGCCGAGGGCGGCGTTCGCGCGCTGACCGGCTCCGGGTGAGACGGGGTCGGGGCGCGCAGAGCTGCGCCGTGCCCGCGAAACGCGCGGCCGGCGTCACGTACCCCTTTCCCCGTCGCGCGGCCTCCGCGCGCCCCCTTTCCCAGGAGACCCCTGATGCGTTCGCTTTCCGCCCGTCGCGCCGTCGGCACCCTCGCGGTGGCGGCCTCCGCCCTGCTGGCGTCCGCCGTTCCCGCGTTCGCGCACGTGACCGTCCAGCCGGGCAGTGTCCCGCAGGGCGGCTACACCGCCGTGGCGTTCCGGGTGCCGAACGAGAGCGACACCGCCTCCACCGTGAAGCTGGAGGTCAGCCTGCCGATGGACCACCCGATGGCCTCGGTGCGCACCCAGCCGCTGCCGGGCTGGACCGCCACCCTGGAGAAGTCCAAGCTCGACAAGCCGCTGGACTCGCACGGCCAGCAGATCACCGAGGCGGTCTCCAAGATCACCTGGACCGCCGACGCCGGCACCAAGATCGCCCCCGGTCAGTTCCAGGAGTTCCGGGTGTCGCTGGGCGCCCTGCCCACCGACACCGACAAGCTGACCTTCAAGGCGCTGCAGAGCTACGACAACGGCGAGGTCGTGCGCTGGATCGAGGAGGCCAAGGACGGCCAGCCCGAGCCGTCCAAGCCCGCCCCGGTGCTGAGCCTGACCAAGGCCGCCGCCGCGGCCCCGTCCGCCGCCGCCGACCACCACTCGGGCGACGCGGCGGGCGGCACCGACACCGCCGCGGCCGCGAAGTCCGACGACTCCACCGCCCGCACCCTGGGCGTGGTCGGCATCGTGGTCGGCGTGATCGGCGCGGCGCTCGGCGTCGCCGGGCTGCGCCGCCGCACCCCGCAGTCCTGACCCCCCGTCAGGCGGGGCCGCGCCCGCGGCCCCGCCTGACGTCCCGGCTCCCCCGCACCACTCCGCACGGAACGGAAGAACCCTTGGCATCCCAGCGCAGCACCCGTCCCCGCCTGGCGGCCGCCGCCGCCCTCGCCCTCAGCACCGTCCTCGTGCTCTCCGCCTGCTCCTCCTCCGGCGGTGGCGGCGGTGAGGGCGGCACGGCCGCCAAGGTCAGCAGGGAGGCGCCGACCAGCCAGTACCAGGGCACGGTGCTGAAGAAGAACTTCGAGAAGCCGGACCTGCAGCTCGCCGACACCTCCGGCCAGCCGTACGACCTGAAGGCGAAGACCGCCGGGAAGACCGTGCTGCTGTTCTTCGGCTACACCAGCTGCCCCGACGTCTGCCCGACCACCATGGGCGACATCGGCGTGGCGCTGTCCAAGCTGCCCGCGGAGGAGCGGCAGAAGTTCGACGTGGTGTTCGTCTCCACCGACCCGCAGCGCGACACCCCGCAGGTGCTGCGCACCTGGCTGGACTCGATGGGCAAGGACTTCATCGGGCTGACCGGCGACCTGGAGAAGGTGAAGGCCGCGGCCAAGCCGCTGGGCATCCTGGTCGAGGACCCGGTGGTCAACGCCAACGGCTCGGTGACCTCGACGCACGGCGCGCAGGTGCTGGCGTTCCTGCCCACCGACGACAAGGCGCACCTGCTGTACATGGCGGGCACCTCGGTGGAGACCTACCGGCACGACCTGGAGCTGCTGGCCAAGGGGGTGGCGGTGTGAGCCGGTCGTTCCGGCGGACCGCGCTGATCGGCTCCGGGCTGGCGGCGGTGCTGACCGCGGGCACCGTGGTGGTGGCCTGCCAGTCCTCGGACGGGTCGGCGGCCGCGCCGCGGCTGTCGGTCGCCGACCCGTACATACCGCTGCCCGCCACGCCCGGCGGGATGGGCGCCGGGTACCTGACGGTCCGCAACGAGGGCGGCGCGGACCGGCTGTTGAAGGTGACCAGTCCGGCGGCGGCCTCGGTGACCATGCACCGCTCCACCGACAGCTCGATGGAGGAGGTGACCGCCCTGGAGGTGCCCGCGCACGGCACGCTGGACCTGGCCCGCGGCGGCACCCACCTGATGATCATGGACTGGGCGAAGCCGCCGGCCCTCGGCGAGGAGCTGGAGCTCGACCTGCAGTTCGCCAAGGCCGGCACGGTCGTGGTGAAGATCCCGGTCAAGCCGCTCACCTACCGGCCGGGCGACTAGAAGGCGGATGACGTGGCAGACGGCGCGGTGACGAGGAGAGGCGGGCACGTGGTGACGGTGGCGAGGCGGTCCGGCGGCGGTCGGACCCGGCGGGGGGTCGGCGCGCTGCTCGCCGTGCTGGTGGCGGCGGTGGCCCTGGTGTTCGGCGGGGCGTCGGTGGCGTCCGCGCACGCCACCCTGGAGAGCACCGACCCGACGCAGAACTCGGTGGTGGCGACCGCCCCCGCCGCGGTGACGCTGACCTTCAGCGAGGGCGTGTCGCTCTCCGCGGACTCGGTCCGGGTGCTCGACCCGCAGGGCAAGGCCGTCGACGACGGCAACCCCGGGCACGTCGACGGCAAGGCCGCCACCGCCCGGGTGGCGCTGCGCCAGGGCCTGGGCAACGGCACCTACACAGTGGCCTGGCGGGCCGTCTCGGAGGACTCCCACCCGGTGGGCGGCGCCTTCACCTTCTCCATCGGCGCCCCGTCCGACACCTCGGTCAACGCCTCCGCCGTCCAGGGCGGCAAGGCCGAACCGGCGGTCGGCTTCGCCTACGGCCTGTCCCGGACCGTCGCCTACTGCGCCTTCGCGCTGCTGGTCGGCGCCGCCGCGTTCGTGCTGGCGATCTGGCCGTCCGGCGCGGCGCAGCGCGGCGTGCAGCGGCTGCTGATGACCGGTTGGGTGGCGCTGCTGCTCTCCACCGTCGCGGTGCTGATGCTGCGCGGCCCGTACGAACGCGGAACCGGACTCGGACAGGCGCTCGACCTGTCGCTGGTGCGGGCCACCCTGGACGAGCGGATCGGCACCGCGCTCGCCGCCCGGCTGCTGCTGCTCGCCGCGGCCGGGGTCTTCCTGTCGCTGCTGGTCGGGCAGTTGGGGCTGCAGGCGAAGCCCGCCGTGCCCACCGCGCCCGCACCGGCCGAGGAGTCGGGGCTGGACGCGGAGGAGGCCGAGCTGCGCCGGCTGGAGCAGCGGGCCGCGGAGCGTCCGCAGCACGACACCCGGCTCGGGCTGGGCCTGGCCGGACTCGCGCTGGCCATCGCGCTCGCCGCGACCTGGGTCGGCGCGGACCACTCCTCGGTGGGCATCCAGGTCGCCCTCGCGCTGCCGCTGGCCGCGCTGCACCTGCTGGCGATGGCGTTCTGGCTGGGCGGCCTGGCCACCCTCGCGGTCGGCCTGCGGCACGGCCTGCCGGCCGCGGCGGTCAGCCGCTTCTCGCGGCTGGCGTTCTGGGCGGTCGTCGTGCTGGTGGTCACCGGCGTCTACCAGTCCTGGCGCGGCCTCGGCTCATGGAGCGCGCTGGTCGACACCGAGTACGGGCGGCTGCTGCTGATCAAGACCGGCTGCGTGGCGGGGATGGTCGGCGTGGCCTGGATCTCCCGCGCCTGGACCGCGCGGCTGCGGGTCGCCGACGAGGGCCTGACCGTCGTCCCGGCGCCGCAGAGCCAGGAGCCGGCGGCCGCGGCGGAGGCCGGGGACCCGCTGCGGGCGGCCCAGTTGGCGCGCCAGCAGGCGGTGCGCGAGCGGGCCCGCGAGCAGGTCGCCGAGGGCGCGCCGGCCCGGGCCGGACTGCGGCGCAGCGTGCTGGTGGAGACCGCGGTGGCCGTGCTGGTGCTGGTCGTCACCACGATGCTCACCAACTCCCCGCCCGGCCGGGTCGCCCAGGCGGTCGCCGCGCAGCCGGGCGGCGGCGCGACCGCGCCGGCCGCGGGCGCCTCGGTCGTGCCGGGCCGCACGCAGGAGCTGAAGCTCCCGTACGACACCGGCGGCCGCACGCCGAACGCCAAGGGCACCGCGACGGTCACCGTCAACCCGGTCGGCACCGGCCCGAACGCGGTGACGCTGAAGCTGGCGGACGCCACGGGCCAGCCGGTCGAGGTGCCGGAGGTCCAGCTCGCCTTCACCCTCCCGGACCGCGACCTCGGCCCGCTCCCGGTGACACTGAAGCCGGAGGGCACCGGCAGCTGGTCGGGCACCGCACAGCTACCGCTGGCAGGCGTGTGGGTGGTGTCGGTGACGGTGCGGTCATCGGACATCGACCAGGTGACGGTTACTCAGCAGCTGAAGGTCGGGCAATGAGAGAGGGCCTGCGGCGCAACGACGCCGACGAGACGGTCAGCGGCGGAGCCGCGGGCGGCACGGGGCAGGGAGAGAAGAGCCAGGGCCTGCCTCACGACGAAGCGCTCAGTGGGCAGCGGGGTGCGGAGGACGGCGGAGCCGCAGGCGGCACGGGGCAGGGAGAAAAGGGCCAGAGCCTCCCGCGCGACGAAGCAGTCAGCGGGCAGCGACGCGCGGGCGGCGGCGGAGCCGCGGGCGGCACGGGGCACGGAGAGAAGGGCCAGAGCCTGCCGCGCGGCGAAGCGGACGGTGAGGGGCGGTCGGTTTCGCGGCGGGCGGTGCTTGGTGGGGCGGGGGCTGGGCTTGCGGTGGGGGCCGTGGGCGGGGTGTGGGGCGGGCGGGCTTCGGCTGCTGCGCCGGCGCCGGCGCCGGCGCCGGTGGGCCTGGGGGCGGGGCGGGTGGCGTTCCACGGGGTGCGGCAGGGCGGGATCGTCGAGGCCGGGCAGGCGTGGGTGGAGTGGGTGGCGTTCGACCTGCTGCCCGCGGCCGGGCGGTCCGGGCTGGTGACGCTGCTGCGCGGCTGGTCCGCCGCGGCGGAGCGGATGGCGGCGGGCGAGCCGGTGGAGCAGGGCGAGAACCAGATCGCCCTGGACGCCGGACCGAGCTCACTGACCGTCACCTTCGGCTTCGGCGCGACGCTCTTCGACAAGACCGGCCTGGCAAACCGCCGCCCCGAGCAGTTGGCCGCGCTGCCCGCGTTCCCCGGCGACGCGCTGGATCCGGCCCGTTCGGACGGCGACCTGTGGGTGCAGGTCGGCGCGGACGACGCGCTGGTCGCGGTGCACGCGGTACGGGTGCTGCGCCGGCTGGCGGCGGGGCTGGCCGCGCCGCGCTGGCAGATGTCGGGCTTCGCCCGTACGCCGGGGGCGGCCGCGCGTCCGGTGACCGGGCGCAATCTGATGGGTCAGATCGACGGCACCAACAACCCGAAGCCCTCGGACCCGGACTTCGCCGCGAAGGTGTTCGCCACCGGCCCGGGCTGGCTGGACGGCGGCAGCTACGTGGTGCTGCGGCGGATCCGGATGCTTCTGGACGACTGGGAGAACCTGCCGACGGACCGTCAGGAGCGGCTGGTCGGGCGCCGCAAGCGCGACGGCGCCCCGCTCTCCGGCGGACCGGACGCGGGCGAGCACACCGCCGTCGACCTGGCCGCGACGAATCCCGACGGCACGCTGGCGATCGCCCCGGACGCGCACGTCCGGGTCGCCGCGCCCTCGGTGAACGGCGGGGCGGCGATGCTGCGGCGCGGCTTCTCCTTCCACGAGGGACTGCTGCCGGACGGCTCCCCGGACGCGGGGCTGCTGTTCGCCGCGTTCCAGGCCGACCCGGCGCGCGGCTTCGTCCCGGTCCAGCAGCGGCTGGCCCGCGGCGACGGCCTGTTCCGGTTCCTGCGGCACGAGGCGAGCGCACTGTTCGCGGTGCCGCCGGGCGCCCCGGCGGGCGGGTACGTCGGGCAGCCGCTGCTGGAGGGCTGATCCGCCGCGGGTCGTCCGGCGGCCTGCTCGCTGGGCGGAACGCGGCACGGCCGCGCGGCGGAAGTGGCTAAGGTGGCAAGCCGAGTCCTGCTCTGCACCACGCTGTTCGTTCGGAGGCGGTCATGTCGGCGACCCGTTACACCTACCTCGGTCCCGCGGGCACCTTCACCGAGGCGGCGCTGCGTACGCTGCCCGAGGCCGCGACCCGTGAGCTGGTGCCGGTCGCCTCGGTGTCGGCGGCGCTGGATGCGGTGCGGGCGGGCGAGGCCGCGGGCGCGATGGTGGCGATCGAGAACTCGGTGGACGGCGCGGTGACCACCACCAGCGACGAGCTGATCAACGGCTCCCCGCTGATGATCTACCGCGAGGTGCTGCTGCCGATCTCCTTCGCGGTGCTGGTCCGCCCGGGCACCGCGCTCGGCGACGTCAAGACGGTCACCGGCCACCCGGTCGCCCAGCCGCAGGTGCGGCACTGGCTGGCCGCCAACCTGCCCGACGCGCAGTGGGAGTCGGCGGCGTCCAACGCGGAGGGCGCGCGGCTGGTCCAGGAGGGCCGCTACGACGCGGCGGTGGCCGGCGCGTTCGCCGCCGAGCTGTACGGGCTGGACGTGCTCTCCGACGAGATCCACGACGCCGCGGCGCCGACCACCCGGTTCGTGCTGGTCGGCCGTCCCGGCCGGGTCTCCTCGGCGACCGGCTGGGACAAGACCTCGATGGTGGTCTGGCTGCCGGACGACCACCCGGGCGCGCTGCTGGAGCTGCTGCAGGAGTTCGCGGTGCGCGGCATCAACCTGATGCGGATCGAGTCCCGGCCGACCGGCGAGGGCATGGGCAACTACTGCTTCGTCTTCGACTGCGAGGGCCACCTCAGCGAGCGCCGGGTCAGCGAGGCGCTGATGGGCCTGAAGCGGATCTGCCCGCAGGTGCGTTTCCTCGGTTCCTATCCGCGCGCCGACCACGGCACCGCCGCGCCGCTGCGCCCGGGCACCTCGGACCTGGACTTCGCCAACGCCGCGGACTGGCTGTCGCGCTGCCTGGACGGGCGCGGGGAACTCTGAGCGGCTGCACCGCGGTGTGACGCCACCGCGGTGTGTTGATCGTTCGGATCGCAAGGAACCGAATCCGGCCGGAACGGGATCGAAAAGGAACCCGTTTCGTTCATTTTCGACACGCCGGAAGGTCACCTGCCCGGACGAGAACCGTTCACCGGGCGGGTGTGAGGCCACCGATCAGGCGGGGAGCGGGCCATGGGCTTCATCCACAGGGCCGCGCCCGGCATCCACAGGCGGAGTTGTCCCCAGGTTGGGGGTAGTTATCCACAGGACTGGGGACGAGTCGACAAACCGGTAAAGACATCCCCAGTGCCGGTCAGATCATCAGCTAGGGGCACAGGGTGGACTAATCGCACCAGAGTCACCCCTGCGCCAACAAATCACCTGTGCGAGCGAGCGAATTCCCTCACTCGGGAAGCCGAATCGAGGTTTGAAACATGGAATTCTCGGTTCAGCACCCGGCGGACCGGCGGTTTTCCACTGTCCACAGCCCCTCGCCCGAGCCTGTGGATAACTCGTCCACCGGGCGATTGTCCACCTGGGTTATCCACAGGCCGACCGGAGTTATCCCCAGGCCTCGGACGGCTTTCCCACACCCCCGCCGCCACCGGCCGGGCACAGGATGCCAGATTCCGGGACAGAAAGCGACATACCCGCCCAAGCTTCACCTGGCCGGAACCGCGCCGCTCCGGCCGCCGAGCGGCGGTCCCGGAGCGCCCCCGCTCCCCCGGTAGGCTGGATCCGTGATCGACCTCCGCCTGCTCCGTGACGACCCCGACCGAGTGCGTGCCTCGCAGCGCTCCCGTGGCGAGGACGTCGACCTGGTCGACGCCCTGCTCTCCGCCGACGAACGCCGCCGCACCTCCGGCACCCGCTTCGACGAGCTGCGCGCCGAGCAGAAGCAGCTCGGCCGGCAGGTGGCCGCCGCCAAGGGCGAGGAGAAGGCCGCGCTGCTCCAGCGCACCAAGGAGCTGGCCGCCGAGGTGAAGGCCGCCGACGCCGCACAGGGCGAGGCCAAGGACGAGGCCGAGCGGCTGCTGCGCTCGCTGGCGAACCTGATCGACCCGGCCGCCCCGGTCGGCGGCGAGGAGGACTTCGTCACCCTCGAGGAGATCGGCACCCCCCGCGACTTCGCCGCCGAGGGCTTCGAGCCCCGCGACCACGTCGAACTCGGCCAGCTGCTCGGCGCGATCGACACCGAGCGCGGCGCCAAGGTGGCCGGCGCCCGCTCCTACTACCTCACCGGACCCGGCGCGCTGCTCGAGCTCGCGCTGGTCAACATGGCGATGGCACAGGCCTCCGCGGTCGGCTTCACCCCGATGATCACCCCCGCGCTGGTCCGCCCGGCCGCGATGGACGGCACCGGCTTCCTCGGCCAGGCCGCCGAGAACGTCTACTACCTGCAGGACGACGACCGCTACCTGGTCGGCACCAGCGAGGTCCCGCTCGCCGCGTACCACATGGACGAGATCCTGGAGGGCGACCGCCTCCCGCTGCGGTACGCCGGCTTCTCGTCCTGCTTCCGCCGCGAGGCGGGCACCTACGGCAAGGACACCCGCGGCATCATCCGGGTCCACCAGTTCGAGAAGGTGGAGATGTTCGTCTTCACCGCCCCCGAGGACGCCGAGGCCGAGCACCGCCGCCTGCTCCAGTGGGAGAAGGACTTCCTCAACGCTCTGGAACTCCCGTACCGGGTCATCGACGTCGCCTCCGGCGACCTCGGCGCCTCCGCCGCGCGGAAGTTCGACATCGAGGCATGGATCCCCACCCAGGGCAAGTACCGCGAGGTGACGTCCACCTCCAACACCACCGAGTACCAGGCCCGCCGGCTGTCCATCCGGATGCGCGACGAGAACGGCGTGCGCCCGCTCGCCACCCTCAACGGCACCCTGGTCGCGGTCCCGCGGGTGATCGTCGCGCTGCTGGAGAACCACCAGCGCGCCGACGGCTCGGTGGTCCTCCCGCAGGCCCTGCGCCCCTTCCTCGGCGGCCGGGACGTCCTGGAGCCGGTCAGCAAGTAAGCCCGCCCCCTCCCCCGGAGACACCTCGCACATGAGCACCGACGCCCTGCCCTACCGGCTGGTCGCCACCGACCTCGACGGGACGCTGCTCACCAGCGCCGAGACCGTCTCCGAGCGGACCCTGCGGGCGCTGGCCGCCGTCACCGCGCGCGGCGCCCAGCACATCATCGTCACCGGCCGCTCGGCCGGCTGGACCCGACCGGTGCTCGACGAGATCGGCTACACCGGGATAGCGGTCTGCGGCCAGGGCGCCCAGGTGTACGACGCCGGGGCGCACCGGCTGCTCACCTCGGTCACCCTGGACCGGCAGCTCGCGGCGATGGCGCTGGCCAAGATCGAGGCCGAGGTCGGCACCCTGGCGGTGGCCGCGAACCAGGACGGGCTGGACGGCGAGGTGCTGGCCGGGCCCGGCTACCGGCTGAAGATCGGCGCCGAGCTGCCGGTGCGCCCGGTGCCGCCGGAGGAGCTGCTGGCCTCGCCGGTCAGCAAGCTGTACATCCAGCACCCCGAGTTGACGGACGATCAACTCGCTTCCGCGGCCGAGGCGGTGGCCGGTCAGCTGGTGGGCGTCGTGATGGCCGGGGCGGGCATCGTGGAGCTGCTGCCGCTGGGCCTGACCAAGGCCACCGGCCTGTCGATCGCGGCCCGCCGGCTCGGCGTCACCGCCGCGCAGACCATCGCGTTCGGCGACATGCCCAACGACGTGCCGATGTTCCGCTGGGCCGGCCACGGCGTCGCGATGGGCAACGCCCACGAGCAGCTGCGCGCGGTCGCCGACGAGGTGACCGTCAGCAACGACGAGGACGGCGTCGCCGTCGTGCTGGACCGGGTCTTCGGGCGGTAGCCGCGGCGCCCCTCGCGGGGCGCCGGGTCACCCGTAGCTGACGTTGGAGCAGGGGTCGTCGTCCGCGGAGCGGGCGTCGTTGGCGACCGAGCTGGGCAGCGGGCCCGGGGCGGTGGTGCCGGGGGCCGCGCCGCCCGCGGAGGCCGCGTAGTCCTTGCCGAGCACCAGGGCGATGCCGGCGCTGGAGGAGGCCTCCAGGGTGGAGCCGGGAAAGAGCGCGGCGACGGCCTGGGCGTTGGTCTTCTGGCCGGGGCCGTACTGGACCACGGTGGTGGAGTGGTTCTGGTTGCTCGCGTTGGTGGTCGCGGTGACGGTGAACTTCGCGGCCTTGAGCGCGTCGGCGGCCTTGGTGCTGAGCCCGGCGGTGGTGGTGCCGTTGTAGACGCCGACCTTGATGCCCGCGCCGTTGGCCGACGGGACCGCCGGGGCGCTGGAGGCCGGCGCCGCGGGACTGGCGGGGGCGCTGGCCGGGGCGGAGGCGGCGCCGCCGCTGGCGTCCTGGCCGTCGAGGGTGCGGTCGGCCTTGAGCGCGGCCCAGAGCTGTTCGACCTCGGGGTGGTTGAGGCCGATCCGCTCGCCCTCGTAGTGCCAGGGGGTGGTGAGGAACTTGACGTCGTGCAGGTCGAGGTTCTTCATCGACATGGCGAAGTCGAGCAGCTTGGCGGCGGAGTCCAGTCCGGAGTCGACGACCAGCGACTTGGTGGCGGCGTCGGCGAGGGGCAGCAGGGTGGTCGGGTCCATGCCCTTGGACTTGACCTCCTTGATCAGCGAGGACATGAAGGCCTGCTGACGCTTCATCCGGCCGACGTCGGAGCCGTCGCCGATGCCGTGCCGCAGCCGGACGTAGTCGAGGGCGGCCTGGCCCTCGACCTTCTGGGTGCCCTTGGGGTAGATCTCCTTGCCCTTGCGGGGCAGGTTCGGGTTCAGGTCCTTCTCGTAGATGGCGTTCGGCAGGCAGACGTTGACGCCGCCGACCGCCTTGGTCATCGCGGCGAAGCCCTCGAAGTTGACCACGATGGTGTGGTCGACCCGGATGCCGGTGATCTTCTCGACGGTGTTCTGGGTGCAGGCCGGGTTGCCCGCGTCGGTGTTGCCGACCGAGAAGGCGCTGTTGAACATCACGTTGTTCTGCGGCTTGGTCCAGGTCTTGTTGGGCAGCATGCAGGCCGGGATGTTGACCAGGGCGTCGCGCGGGAAGGAGACGCCGACGGCGTGCTTGTGGTCGGCGTAGACGTGCAGCAGGATCGTGGTGTCCGAGCGGGCGCCGCCGTCCTCGCCGCCGGCCAGGCTCTTGTTGTCGCCGGCGCGGGAGTCGGAGCCGATCAGCAGGATGTTGACGGGCGTGCGGCCCTGGGCGTCGGCCTGGGCGGCGTCGGGGCGGTCCTTGCTGAGGCCCTCGTCGCCGAACGAGGTGATGTTGCCGTTCAGCTTCAGGTAGATCGCGCCGCCGGCGGCGATCACGGTGGCGACCGCGCCGACCGCGATCCAGGCGACCAGCTTCTTCTTGTTGCGCGGCTTCTTGCGGCCCTGCGGGCCGCGGCCCTGCGCGGCGCGGCGGGCCTCGGCACGGCCGCCGCCCCCGGCGGCTGCCGGGTCGGGGCCACCGTTCGGGGAGCGCGGCGGGGTGCCGGGAGTGCGGTTGCCGGAGCGGGGCGGGGTGGCGGCGCGGCCCTGGGCGGCGCGGCGGGCCTCGGCGCGACCGCCGGAGGGGACGTCGTCGTGGCCGCCGGAGCGGCGGCGCGGCACACCCGGGGTCGGCACGTCGTCCCGGTGGGGCGCGTCCTGACGGTACGGCTCACCCTGCGGGGAGTCGTTCTCCCACCAGCCGGCGTCCGCGTCGGACGCCCCCGCCCTCTGGCCTGCCATACGTACACCCTTCACCGGAGGCGGCCGCTGGGCGCCTCAGCAAACGCTCCGTCTGCTCAGCGGACGGATGAAGCTTGAGAGCGGAGCATATAAAGGGATCATTTCCGAGTCACGGCCTGGGTTCCCTCTCCGAGGATGGGAACGCCGTGTGCGGAGCGCCGGTTCCGGTCAGCGGACCAAGGTTGCGGAAAACCGGGGAGACACAGCTCACTTCGGGCTCTCCGGAACCTCGGAGGGCCGGTTGTAGGATGACCGGGCAAGCGGTTGTAGGATGACTGCCGTCGACGAGGCGTGGAGAGGGGTGTCCGGACGTGGGTGAGGGACTGCAGGCGGCCGGGCGGCGTTCGCTGGTGGACGCGGCGATCGAGCAGCTGCGGGAGCAGCTCGCGGCGGGGGCGTGGCCGGTGGGGTCGCGGATCCCGACCGAGCACGAGCTGGCGGAGCGGCTGCAGGTGGGGCGCAACACCGTACGGGAGGCGATCCGGGTGCTGGTGCACGCGGGGATGCTGGTCTCCCGGCAGGGCGAGGGGACGTTCGTCCGGTCGACCAGCGACCCGGCGGCGGTGCTGCGCGGGGTGCAGCGGTCGGGGGTGCGGGACGTGCTGGAGGTGCGGGCCGCGCTGGAGACCGAGGCGGCGCGGCTGGCCGCGCTGCGGCACACCGCGGCGGACCTGGAGCGGATGCGGGCCGCGCTGGCCCGGGAGGCCGCCGTGATGGCGGCGCACCCGGAGCGGGCCGGCCGGGAGGACACCGTCGAGCACGACCTGGAGTTCCACACCGCGGTGGTGGAGGCGGCGCACAATCCGGCGCTGACCGAGGTGTACCGCTACTTCGGCGCCTCGGTGCGGGAGTCGATGCGGGCGGCCTTCGGCGACCAGGAGATGCCCGAGGTGGTGATCGCCACCCACGAGGCGCTGGTCGCGGCGATCGAGAGCGGGGACCCGGACCGGGCCGAGGCGGCCTGTCGCGAGCTGCTGGCCGAACCGTCCGCGGCGGTGGAGCAGTTGCTCGCCGAGATCGCGGCGCGGAAGTGACCGGCCCGCCAGCCCGCGCCGTCCCCGTCCCGTACCACCCGCACAGAGAGCTTGCCCCTGCCATGTCGGTCACCCGTGCCGCGCAGCCCGTCCTCGATCCGAGGACGGGCGTCCGAACCGCCCGGTTCGCCCACCCCGCCCTGCTGCTGGCGGGGATCGTGCTGGTCGCGTTGAACATGCGGGCCTGCCTGGCCGCGATCTCGCCGATGGTCGACGAGATCCAGCGGACCTTCGGCCTGTCCGCCGCCGCGAGCGGTCTGATCACCACCGTTCCGGTGCTGTTCCAGGGCGTCGGCGCGCCGCTGACGCCGCGGCTGACCCGGCGGTTCGGCACCGAGCGGGTGGTGCTGGGCGCGGTGCTCGCGCTGGGCGCGGGCGTGCTGCTGCGGGTGCTGCCGTCGGTGGCGGCGCTGTACGCGGGGTGCATGGTGATCGGCGTGGCGATCGCGGTGCTGAACGTGTCGATGCCGGGCCTGGTGAAGCGGGAGTTCCCGCACCGGGCGGCGGCGATGACCGGGGTGTACTCGACCACCATGCTGGTCGGCGCGACACTGGCGGCGGGCCTGTCGGTGCCGCTGGAGCACGCCCTGGGCGGCGGCTGGCAGGCCTCGCTGGGCGCCTGGTCGCTGCTGGCGCTGGTCGCGGCGGTGGCCTGGCTGCCGCAGGTGCTGAGGGCCCGTCAGGAGCACACCGCGCCGCTGCGGGTGGCCCCGGCCGCGACGCCGGCCGCCCCGGCGGGCAACCCGTGGCGGTCCGGGCTGGCGTGGCAGATCAGCGCCTTCATGGGCATCTCCTCGCTGCTGGTGTACGTGATGGTGGCGTGGCTGCCGACCGTGCTGGCCGACCACGGGATGCCGCGCGGCGAGGCCGGCCTGGTCTTCGCGTTCAGCAACCTGGTGCAGGTCGCGGGCGCGTTCCTGGTGCCGCTGGCGGCGGGCCGGATGACCCGGCAGCGCGGGCTGGCGGCGGCGATGGCCGTGCTGAACGGGGTCGGCCTGGCCTGGCTGCTGCTCGCCCCGGTCTCCGGCGCCTGGTTCTCGGCGGCGGTGCTCGGCCTGGCGCAGGGCGGTTCGCTCGGCCTCGGCCTGGCGTTCATCGTGCTGCGCACCGACAGCGTGCTCGGCGCGGCGCGCCTGGGCGGGATGAGCCAGGCGGTGGGCTACCTGGTGGCCGCGGCCGGTCCGGTGGGCGCGGGCGCGCTGCACCAGCTGACCGGCGGCTGGGACGCCACCCTGCTGGTGATGCTGGCGCTGGCCGCGGTGGCCGGCGTGGCGGGCTGGGGCGCGGGCCGCAACCGGACGGTCTGACGCCGCGTCAGGCGCGGGGGATGCGAAACGGCGGGGAGCGTGGGTGCTCCCCGCCGTTTCGCGTGTCCGGCGGGCTGTTCGCCGCCGTTGCGGGTGTCCGGTGGGCTACTACTCCTCGCCGCTGAGGGTGAGGCCGGCGAGCTTGACCGCGGCCAGCGCGGTGGCGGCCAGGCTCACCAGGATCAGCAGCGGCACCGCGACGGAGAGCGCCACCGGGGCGGTGACCATGCCCTCCCCCGCGACGGTGTGGGCCAGCGAGAGGCCCCACTGCTGCACCGAGAGGGTCTTGGCGCCCTTCACGTAGTTGCCGACCAGGCTCTCCCAGATCAGCGCGTACGCCAGACCGGCGATCACGGCGTGCCGGGTGACCACGCCGAGCAGCAGGAACAGCGCGCTGTAGGCGGCGCCGGAGGCCAGCGTGGCGACCGCGTAGCCGAGGGCGACGTTGTCGGCCGAGCCGTAGACGATCAGCCCGGCGAGGTAGGTCGGGACGGCGGCCAGCAGCCAGGTGGCGCCGATGGCGACCGCCAGCTTGGTGGTGATGATCTGCCAGCGCGGCAGCGGCTTGGACAGCAGGTAGACGATCGAGCCGTCGTCGATCTCGGTGGCGATCACGCCGGTGCCGGTGATCAGGCCGAGGATCGGGACGAGGGTGCCCAGGGCGAGGGTGCCCAGGACGCTGTGCGCGAGGTCGAGCGGGTCCTGGTCGGAGTTGCCGGCGACCAGCGCGATGACCAGCAGCAGGACCGGGACGGCCAGCAGGACCAGGACGCGCCGGCGTCCGAACAGGCCGCGGGCGGTGAGCCTGGCGACGGTGGTGTTCATCGGGTGTGGCCCTTCAGGACGAGACCAGGTAGGAGAAGACGCTTTCCAGCGACTCGTCGGCCGGGGAGACGGTGTACAGCCGGATGCCGGCCTCGCGGGCGACCTTCGGCAGCAGGGTGGTGAAGCCCTGGAAGTTGATCGCCTGGATGCGCAACGCCTTCTCGGTCCAGTCGAGTTCGATGCCCGCGGTGGAACCGTCGGCGATCAGCGCGGCGGCCAGCCGCCGGTCGTCGCTGGAGCGGACCAGGTAGCGGTGCGGGCGGTCGGTCATCAGCCGGCGGATCTCCCGGAAGTCGCCGGAGGCGGCGTGCCGGCCGGCCACCACCACCTCGATGTGCCGGGCGAGTTGCTCGACCTCCTCGAGGATGTGCGAGGAGAACAGCACGGTGCGCCCGTCCGCGCCGAACCGGCGCAGCAGCTCCATCAGGTGCAGGCGCTGGCGCGGGTCCATGCCGTTGAACGGCTCGTCGAGGAGCAGCACCGCGGGGTCGTGGACCAGCGCGGAGGCCATCTTGACGCGCTGCTTCATGCCCTTGGAGTAGGTGCCGGTCTGCCGGTCCTGGGCGTACTCCATCTCGACCAGGGCGATCGCCCGCTGAGCGGCGGCGCCGGGGTCGGCGAGGCCGTGCAGTTCGGCGTTGGCGAGGACGAACTCCCAGCCCGTCAGGTAGTCGTACATCGACTCCCGTTCGGGGACCAGGCCGATCTGGCGGTACACCTCCTGGTTGCGCCAGATCGCGGCGCCGTCGAGGGTGACGCTGCCGGAGGACGGGGCGAGGAAGCCGCTCATCATGTGGATGAGGGTGGACTTCCCGGCGCCGTTGGGGCCGAGCAGGCCGGTGATGCCGGGTCCGATGGTCATGGTGACGTCGTTGACGGCGACCACGTTCCCGAACCAGCGGGAGACCTTGTCGATGGTGATGACGGCCATGGCTGCCTCTCAGACGTTCCGGTAGCGGCGCAGCAGCAGGCCGTAGCAGGCGGCTGACACGGCGGCGAGGACGGCGGCGAAGACCGCCGCGCCGAGGCTGCCGGGGGCGTGCAGGACCCCCGGGTTGTCGGCGAGGCCGAAGAGCTGGTTGACCAGGGAGGAGACCAGCTGGGACGGGGAGATCAGCAGCGCCCAGGACGCGGACTGGTCCGGGACCGGCTGCGCTCCGCCGGACAGGCCGTAGAGGATCAGCGCGATGGCGCTGGTGATCATCAGGGTGCCCATGATGGCGGCGACGCCGAAGCCGCGGCGCGGGGTGGCCGCGGCGATCAGCAGGCCGATCGCCGCGTACAGCACCGCGTAGAGCACCGCCGCGACCAGGCCGTACAGCAGGTGGGTGGCGTTCTCGCCGGTCGGGAGGCCGGCCAGCAGCGCGCCGATGAACAGGATCAGCAGCGGCAGCACCAGCAGCATCAGCAGGGCGCTGACCATCGCGGCGGCCTTCGCGTTGACGTAGTCGCGGCGGGTCAGCGGCCGGGAGAAGTACAACGGCACGACGTGGTGCCGCAGGTCACGGGACATCAGGACCGGGGCCTGCGCGGCGAGGAAGATCTGCGGCAGCACCCCGAAGCCCGCCAGGTACTGCGGGTAGTCCATCGGGAACTTGGGCATCCCGACGAAGACCGCGATGGCGACGATCGCCACCGCCGGCGCGGCGAAGCCGCCGACCAGCAGGAACGGCAGCACCTTGGACTTGCCGGAGCGGCCGAGGCCGAACGCGGCGCGCAGGCTCTGCACGTACAGCGAGCGGGTGGCGTAGCCGCGGCCGAGCCGGGGGCCGGTGTACGGGCGGTAGCCGATGTCGTGGATGACGCCGGTCTGGGCGTCGGCGTGGGTGGTCATGCGGGCTCGCCTCCGGCCGGCTGCTCGACGACGGCGCGCTCGGCGTCGTCGCGCGGATCGGTGCTGTCGACGACGTCCGCGTCGTCGGGGGCGTCGGTGCTGAAGATCTCGGCGACCCGGTGGCGGCGCTGCTCCAGCCGGACCAGGCCGAGGCCCAGGTCGTCGACGGTGTCGCGGACGGTGTCGTAGGTCTCGTCGCCGGCGAGTTCGACCAGCAGCACCCGGCTGCCGTCGGCCCGCACGCTCAGCCCGGCGGTGGTGAGCCGCTCGCGCAGTGCGGCGTCCGCGTCGAAGGACAGGTCGCCGGGTCGGTCGGTGACCTCGACGGCGAGCAGCTGGGTGGCCTCGGTGAACGAGGCGGTGGACGACGAGCGCAGCAGCCGGCCGCCGTCGATCACCACCAGGTGGTCGCAGGTGCGCTCCAGCTCGCCGAGCAGGTGGGTGGTGACCAGCACGGAGATGCCGAAGTCGGCGTGGATCCGGCGGATCAGCGCCAGCATCTCGTCCCGGCCGACCGGGTCGAGGCCGTTGGTCGGCTCGTCCAGCAGCACCAACTGCGGGTCGTGGACCAGGGCCTGGGCGAGCTTGACGCGCTGCTTCATGCCGGTGGAGTAGCCGCCCATCGGGCGGTAGCGCTCCTCGTACAGGCCGACGTGGCGCAGCGTGTCGGCGGTCCGCTCGCGGGCCGCGGAGGCCGGCAGGCCGGACATCCGGGCCATGTGGACCACGAACTCGGTGGCGGACACGTCCGGGGGCAGGCAGTCGTGCTCCGGCATGTAGCCGACGCGTTCGCGGATGGCCGGGCCCTCGGTGGCGATGTCCAGGCCGAGCACCTGGCCGGTGCCCTCGGTGGCGGGGGACAGCCCGAGGAGGATCTTGATGAGAGTGGACTTGCCCGCGCCGTTCGCTCCGACCAGACCGACCACGCCGGGCTCCACCTCAACGGTGAGCCGGTCGAGTGCGGTGACCCGGGGGAACCTCTTGGTGAGGCCGTCCGTCTTGATGACTGTGGACACGGGCTCAACGTATCCCTGCGCAGGTGTGCGGGGGAATGCGCTGGGAAGCGGAGCCTTCCGTCCCACCACGGGATGACCGTCCGGGCCCGACCCCTAGGGGTTCCGGAGCCGGGCCCGGAAATCGCGACCGGTCTGACGCCCCGTCAGCCGGCGCGCCACGTCGGCCGCACGGTCAGCCGAGCATGGCGCTCTGCAGGGCGATCACCTGCCGGAACGCCTGCGTGGGCACGCCGTGCGGGTTGGTCATCTGCACCACCGCGACGACGTCGCCGACCTGCACCCAGGCCACCCGGCCGGTGGGCGTGCCACCGGACTTGGCGTCCGAGAGCCGGGCGGCGACCTGGGTGCCGGACGCGGTCGGGTACTGGGTGTCCAGGTCGATCCGCGCGGACTCGATGTCCCGGGTCGAGGACAGGCCGGCGGAGCCGCCGAAGAAGTCCACGGCCTCGTACGAGGAACCGAACTTGAGCAGCCGCAGCTCGGTGCGGGTGCCGTCCTTGGCGGTCCAGCCCTGCGCGGCGGCGGCCCGGCAGGCGTCCGTGGTCAGCCGGTTCGCGTTGGCCGGGTCCTTGGCCAGCATGGTCTCCGCGTCGCACGGCACCCAGCGGCCCGCCATGACCGGCTGCGCCGGCTTCGTCGCGGCCGACGCGGTGGCCGCACCGCCTGCCGACGCGGACGTGGCGGTGCTCGGACTGCCACTCGGGGCTGCGGCCGGGGAGCCGGTGGCGCTCGCCGACGGGGCGGCGGACGGGCCGGTACCGACCGCGCCCTTGGGCAGCGGGAGCAGCAGCGCCCGCAGGTCGGCGGCGTGCGTCTTGCCCCGGGTGTCCTGCGGCGCGGGCGCGCCCGACGGCAGGGGCGGCAGCGCCAACTCCGGGAAGACGTACCGCCCGTCGTTCGGTGTGGCCAGGCCGGGCAGCTCGGTGCGCTCCGGCTGGGTCACCGCGACGGCCGTGGCCGCGCCGGTCGCCAGGGTCAGCAGGACGGCCGCGCCGAGCTGCCACAGCCGCTTGCGGCCGGCCTTCGACGCAGCCGGCCGCCCGGCGGGGTCGCCCTCGGGCACGGGCTCGCCGGCCACCGCCTCGACCTCGCCGATCGCGGTTGCCGCGGCTCCCCCGGCGGGGGCGGGGGCGACGTCGGTGGCCGGGGCGGCGTCGGTGGCCGGGGCGGCGTCGGTGGCCGGGGCGGTGTCGGTGGGAGTGGTGTCGGTGGGGGTGGTGTCGGTGGGGGTGGTGTCGCTGCTCATGCGGAGGCTCCCGGTCGGGCCAGTCGGTCCAGCTGCTGACGGAACAGGTCCACGACCTTGTTCTGGTCGAGGGGTGCCAGCCCGGAGACCTCCATGGTCACCAGCAGGTCGCCCTCGGCGGAGAAGCAGTGCACGTAGTCGAGTTGGTCGCCCGGCCGCAGCGGCGGCAGCACGCAGCGCGCGCCCGGGTGGCCCGGGACGTCCGGGCCGTGCCGGAACACGCCGGTGTCGTCGACCATCGCGCCGTACAGCTGGCTGGTCTGCGACACCGCCTGCTGGTTGAACTGGTCCAGGTAGAGCTCGACCAGCATGCTGTTGTCGCCGGGCACCAGGGTGCGCACCCCGGAGCCGAGGAAGTGCAGGTCCTCCCAGGCCTTCTTCACCTGGTCGCGGTACTTCTCCGGTACGTCGGCGAGGTTCTTCTCCAGGCGCTTGGCCAGCTGCTCCTGGCCGAGTTCGCTGTCGTGGCCGAGCGCGCCGGCGTCCGGGCCGAGGCGGTACGCGCCCGGCACGGGCAGCAGCAGGTCGCGCAGGCTGCCGAAGTGGTTGCCGTTGGACTTGGCACCCCAGGCGGCCGACGGGCTCGCCGAAGGCTGCGGCGCGGTCGGCGCCGCCGCGACGACCGCCTTGTCGTCCTTCGCGTAGTGCACCTGGATGATCGCCTCGCCGATGCCGACGCCGACCAGCGCCGCGGCGACCACCGCGGCGGCGGCCTTCAGCACCGTGCGCTTCGGCTTGGGCGTCACAATGTCCTTGTTCTTCAGGGACGTTGACGACTCGACGGGAAGTTCGGCCGACGCGCCGGTCGGTTCGACGGCCGGTTCGACGGCCGGGGTGGGGGATTCGATGTCGGTCACGCGAGTCGCTCCCACTGGCGCTTGGCGAGGTCTTCGAGCTGGGCCCGGTCGACCGGGTTCTTGGCGTACACCTCGACGTTCATCACCACGGTGCCCTTACGCGCCAGGACCTGGCCGTAGTAGTACTTCTCGGTGCTGTCCGCGTAGTGCAGCGGGTCGTCCAGGACGGCCACGACGCTGTCCGGGTTGCCGGCGAGCTTGCCGACCTTGGTGTTGCCCGCGCGGTAGTCGTTGGCCGCGGTGATCGCGTTGTCCGCCGAATCCGGGGCGTACTGGACCAGCCGGATCCGGTACTCGACGTCACCGGCCTTCCAGGCGACCACCGCGGAACGGCGGAAGCCGTTCGCCAGCAGCTGCTTGAAGATCCGCTGCGACTCGCCGTACGACTCGGCGGTGTCGGCGGTCGTCATCCAGCCGCCGTCGCCGGCGTTCTCCTTCCACTCCTCGGTGCCGTCCGGGCGCTTGAGCAGCAGTTCGCGCAGGTCGCCGTCGATGTTCAGCGGCTGCGGGGCCGCGGCGGCCACCACCGCCGGGTCGACCCGGTCGGCCGGGTAGGACAGCTTCGGCGCGGCGATCCGCGGCAGCGGGGTGGCGGGGCGGGCGGCCTGGATCGCGTACCCGACCGTGCCGCCGAGCACCGGCCCGGCCAGCACGGCCACCAGGAACAGCGTCCCGGTGCCGAGCTTGCGCCGCTTGCGGGCCGGTTCGGCGCCCGCCTCGATCAGTTCGGGCTGCGGGAACAGCACGACCGGCGGGGCGAACGGGTTCGGCTCCGCAGGCGCGGCGGCGGCGGGCAGGGCGGTGGACGGCGGCGCGAACGGGTTCGGCTCCGCGGACGGGGCAGTGGCGGGCGGGATCGTGGTGGGCGGCTCGGGTTGTGCGGCGGCCGCCCCGGGCACGGCGGGGCCCGTGGGTTCGGTGCTCAACTGGTGCTCCTGGAAGAGAAGTTCGGGACGGCCGTCAGCCGTTGGCGAGCCGGTCGCGCTGACGCTTCACCACGTCGGCGAGCAGCGCCTTGTCGGGGTCGCCCTTGACCTGGACGGAGATCTCGTAGACCACGTCGCCGACCGCGCCGACACCGATCAACTCGCCGGTGTAGGCCTGCTGTTCGGGCTTGAAGATCCAGCCCTTGGCGCCGCCCCCGCCGTCGACGGTGAACGAGTCGCCCTTGTAGCTGGTGCCTTGCGCGTAGCCGTCGGCACGGTCGGTGCGGCCGAAGTGCTTCAGCTCCACCCGGACCTGCAGCTTGCCGTCCCGGGTGCGGTAGGTGCGGGTCGCCGCCTCCTTGAAGCCCCAGGAGTCCAGCATGCCCTGGACGTCGGTGCCGTCGGAGTAGCCCGCGGCGATCTCGTCCATCGTCATCATCGAGCCGTCCGGCGAGCCGTACGGGTCGGCCTGGTCCGGCACCGGCAGCAGGAAGTAGCGCAGGTCGCCGCTGTGCTTGCCGCCGGAGACGCTGCCCTGCAAGGTGCTGGCCGGACGGGGTGCCACGCTCGGGGTCGGCGTGGGCGTGGGCGTCGGGGTGGGCGTCGCGCTGGCACTCGCACTTGCGCTCGCGCTCGCCGCGGGGGCGGCCGGGGCGGCGGCCACCCGCGGCGCCGGGTCGGGCTTGCCGACCGCGACGGTGACCGCGGCGCTGGTCGCGGTCACCGCGAGCAGCCCGGTCACGGTGAGGGCGATACCCAGCGCCCGGGGCAGCCGACGGACCGTCGGCGCCCCGAGCGCGACGGGCTGCGCCTCGACTGCGGGGTGCGCCTCGACTACGGGGTGCGGCTCGGTCGCGCCGGGCTGCGCGTCGGAATCGGTCAGCTGGTCGGTCGACTGGTCGGTCGACGGGTCGGTCGGCTGGTCGGCCGACCGCTGGTCAGACGGACGGTCAGACGGGCGGTCAGACGGGTGGTCAGACGGGTGGTCGGCGGACGGATCGGGCACGGACAAGGGTCTCCCCCCAAAGTTCACAGGAAAGTACCCGCGGGCGGGCGGACCGTCCCCCCGGTCGGCCCGTGCGTCATCGTCACCACGCGGTGCACGAATTATGAAAGCCCTGTGTCTCCGTCAACAACACGGTTCTGCGGCACAAAAACCCGTATTCGGCGACCAATCAGACACGTCGTGACCGAACCGCAACGCCACGACCCGTCAGGTCGGCTGGCCGGGCGTGCCGGGGGCGCCGCCGGGCGGGGTCGGCTGCCCGGGGTCGGTGAGGCGGATGCCGGCGGCCTCGGCGAGTGCGAGGTCGAGTCGCTCGTTGCGGATCCGGCGGTCCATGTACAGCAGGCCGTTGGCCAGCGGGGTCAGCGGCAGGGTCGCCATCACGCCGAGCAGGCCGAGGACCGCGCCGATCACCACGAGCACCGCCAGCGCGCCGCTGCCGGGCAGGTCCGGCGTGGGCACCGAGGCCGGGTCGGTGGAGAACTCGCGAGTGGGCGTCATGACGTTCACGGCGATGGAGAACGGCGAGGTCAGGAAGCCCACGGCGGCGCGGCCGACCGCGGCTACCGCCAGCGGGATCAGCAGGCTGCGCCACCAGTTGCCCAGGTTCAGCCGCCAGGCCCGCCGGATCGAGCCGGTGACCGTGGACTCCTCCAGCACCAGGACGGCGACCTGCGGCACCAGTCGCACCGCGACGTAGACCACGACCCCGAGCAGCGCCATGTCCACCGGCACCAGCACCAGGAACAGCTGCGGGACGTCGGCCGCCGCCGCGATCGCGGTGCCCGCCACCGCCACCGCCACCCAGGCCAGCAGCATCGAGCCGTACAGCAGCGCCTGCGAGCCCAGCACCCGCCACAGCCAGGGCCGGGCCTCCTTCCAGGCCTGACCCGCCGTCATCGGGCGTCCGATCGCCGCCGACCGCAGCACCACCGTCGAGACCGTCGAGGTGACCACGTACATCACCGCGATCACCAGCACCCAGACCAGCGCCAGCCCGCCGAGCGACCAGAGCAGCCGCACCACCGCGTCCTGGCTGCCCTCCCAGTTGTCGTCGTCGGCGGCGTGCCGGAAGACGTCCGAGAGCGGTGAGACCGCGGCCACCGACAGCGCGATCACCGGGACCGCCGCGATTCCCGCCACCACCAGCAGCGGCAGGTAGATCGCCTTCGCGTAGCGGCGCAGGGTGTCGAAGACCGCCCCGAAGATGTCGCCGAAGGCCAGCGGGCGCAGCGGGACGGTGCCGGGCTTCGGCGCGATCGGCACGAACGCCCAGGCCCCGCCGCCGCCCTGGCCCCAGCCCTGGTGCCCGTATTGGCCGTACTGGCCCTGCGGCGGCGGCTGCTGGCCCCACTGCTGCCCGCCCCAGGGCTGCTGGCCCTGCTGATGACCCGGCGCTCCGGCCTGCTGACCGTTCTGCCGGCCGTGCTGCTGTCCGCTCTGCTGACCGCCGTCCTGCGGTTGCTCCGGACTGCCGCTGTCCGCGCTCATCCCCGTACCCCCTCCAGAGGCCCGCCGATCCCGTTGATCGCGTGCGACGCAGAGCCTAGGACTCGCGTCGCACCAGGTCACCGGCGGCCCCCGGGTGGGTGCGGAACCGGATGGGGCGTCAGCCGAGTTGGGCCAGGCCCTCGGTGGCGATCCGCTCGAACACGGCGAGGTCGTTGGCGAAGATCGAGTCCGGCACCGGCCAGTGCACCACCAGCTCGGTGATGCCCAACTCCCGGTAGGTGCCCGCCCATTCGACGAAGGCGTCGAGTGACTGCAGCGGCTTCTCCACGGTCGAGCCCTGCAGCAGCACCTTCTCCAGCGTCGCCACGTCCCGCCCGGCGGACTCGCAGGCGGCCGTCAGCTTCGCGAGCTGCTGCGCGATCACCGCGGGCGCCTGCTCCACCGGCACGTCCGCCGGGCCCTTGGGGTCGCCGTACGTCACCCAGCCCTGCCCGTACTCCGCGGCCAGCTTCAGCCCGCGCGGTCCGGTCGCCGCCACGTAGAACGGCACCCGCGGCGTCTGCACGCAGCCCGGGATGTTCCGCGCCTCGACGGCGGAGTAGTACTGCCCCTCCCGGGTGGTCGCGTCCTGCCGCAACAGCTCGTCCAGCAGCGGCACGAACTCGCCGAACCGCGCCGCCCGTTCCTTCGGCGACCACGCCTCCTGGCCCATCGCCGTCGCGTCGTACCCCGTTCCGCCGGCCCCGATCCCCAGCGTCAGCCGCCCGCCGGACACGTCGTCCAGCGTGATCAACTCCTTGGCGAGAGTCACCGGGTGACGGAAGTTCGGCGAGGTCACCAGCGTCCCGAGCCTGATCCGCTCGGTCACCGTCGCCGCCGCCGTGAGGGTCGGCACCGACCCGAACCACGGCTCCTCGCGGAAGCTCCGCCAGCTCAGGTGGTCGTACGTGTAAGCCGCATGGAAGCCGAGTTCCTCGGCCCGCCGCCACACCTTCTGCCCCTCGCTCCACCGGTGGATGGGGAGGATCACCGTACTCAGTCGCATGGCCCCGACCCTACGCGCGAGCTGCTGCGGGTGAGGTTTCGGCAAGGCCGAGGAACGGTATCCGTACGCCCGCTAGCGTGGCGCCGTGGACACGGATGCACGCTTGCGCGCTGATCTCGTCGAACGCAGTGCCGAGCTGAAGGGCGCATTGGTTGCTTTCGGGCAGAGCGCGCGCTTCGACCGGTGGCTGACACCGCTGCTGCTGGAGGCCGCCGGCCCGGAACGGGAGTTGGACGAGACCGAGGCGATCCGGATCATCGACCACTGCATCCTGCGGTACCGCCTGCCGGACGGTTCGACCGTGGTGGACTGGTTCGTCGCAGGACGGCGGGACCTGACCGAGGTCGAGCGGGAGCTGCTGCTCGGCTGGCGTGACCCGGTGGAAGGGATCTTCGAGATCCGGCGGAAGGACGACGGTGCGGTCGTCCTGCTGAACCTGGTCGACGACCTGGAGTACCGCACGTACTCGAATGTCGGGCGAGCCGCCTTTCGCGGAGTCTTCGAAGGAGGGTTCCTCCTCACCTGCCTGGTTCCTCTCCTCCCGGCCGAGGGAGCCTGGCTGGTTTCCGGGGCCATGGAGTACTACCCGAAGGCCAGTGCCAACGAGATTGCCCAGGCCGCGCTCCAACTGGCAGCCAGTGAGCCCCGCCGCATCCGAGGATCTGCTCAACGCCTACTACCGGCACCGGCAGGAGGCCACCCTCGCCGCGCACTCCGCCCCTGCACGGGGCAGGCGGCTGCCCGGGCTGGACTTCCCTGCCTTCGAGCTGCCACCCGACCTCGCGGACGCGGACACCGTCGGCGTCATCTACGACGAGATTGACGGGCTGAACTTCTACGCGGACTACGGGATGCTGCGGGACCTGTTCGCCGACCCGGACCTGACGGGCCGCAGGAAGCACCAGGACCTGCTGCGCACCTACCTACGCGAGGACTCGATCACGCCACTGCCGATCCGCCGCCTTGCCGCCGCCCACCCGGACACGGTCGACACTGTCTTCCGAAGGCTGCTGCGCAAGCCCGGATTCGCCTGGGCCGAGCACGGCGAGGAACTGCTGCGCCGACGCAAGCCCTGGTACTACGCACAAGAACCCCGCCCCGGCGTCTCCGTGATCGGCGAGCGCCTCGCCGAACTCCTCGCCGGTCGGCGGTAGTACCGGGCGGCGCGCTGCCGTCGGGTGCACCCGAAACTCCGGAATCCGGAGCGCCGGCGCACAGGATTCACAAGTGATGTACTACACTTTTCCCATGGATACCCCTCGCGCCGGCAAGACCCGGGTCACCAGCGTCTCCTTGCGCGCCGAGACGCTGGAGGCGATCCGCGCGCGCGCCGGGAAGCAGGGCGTCTCCTCGTACATCGAGGAGGCCGTGCAGCGCCAGCTCCAGCGCGAAGCCATCGACGAGTACGTCGCCACCGCCGAAGCGGAGCACGGCCCTGTTGATCCGACCGAGGTGGCGGCCAGGGCCGAACGCATCCGAGCCCACCATGCCGCCCATCGCGACAACTCGGCTCCGGCGGACGCCGCGTGAGCGGCACGCTCGTTCTCGACAGCGAAGCACTCTCCAAGCTCTCCCGCCGCCACCGTGACATGACGGTCTGGCTGGACGTCGCCCGCACCCTCGACCTCCTGGTCGTCACCAGTGCAGCGACCCTGGTCGAGGCCCGCGATCCGAAAGTGCCGCAAGCCGCGTTCGACCACGCTGTCTCGCTGGCCAAGGTGCGTCCCGTCACGGAGGAGATCGCACGCGCCGCGAGCAAGCTCCTCGCGACCGAAGGGTTGCACGGCCACAAGTACGCCGTCGACGCGATGCTCGCAGCCACGGCCCACCTCGAACGCGGCGACGTCACCGTGGTCACGAGCGACACCGACGATCTCCGCCGACTCTGCCACCCGCGGGTGGCAGTCGAGCCGATCTGAGCACCCCTCCCGACGACCTGCCGCGTCTTTCCAGCTCAGGCTGTGATGGGTGAACGAGGCTTGACCGAGGTCACCAGCGTCCCCAGCCTCATCCGCTCGGTCACCGTTGCCGCCGCCGTGCGGGTCGGCACCGACCCGAACCACGGCTCCTCGCGGAAGCTCCGCCAGCTCAGGTGGTCGTACGTGTAAGCCGCATGGAAGCCGAGGATCACCGTACTCAGTCGCATGGCTCGACACTATGCCGCCGAAAGCCCGGCCGGAGTATGCATACCGGCAGTATGCTTGCTTCATGGCGGCTACCACGCGCATCACGGTCACCCTGCCCACGGAGCAGGTGGCCGAGCTGAAGAAACTCACGGACAACATCTCCGGATACGTCGCGGAAGCGGTGGCCCGGCAGATCAGGCATCAACTGGTCGCAGAAGAACTCCGTCAGTACGAGGAACAACACGGCGCGTTCACGGACGAGGAACTCGCCGCCGCGCACGCGAGGATCTTCGGTTCGTCCGAGCCGGGCAGCGGAGCGGCTGCCGCGTGAGTGTGCGGATCGAGACCGCCGTGCTGGACTCCCAGGGAATGTCCGCCTGGATCTCGCAGGACCGGGACGTGCTCGCGATGATCAAGGCTTTCCACTCGATGGGGGCCGGCCTGGTCATCGGCGCCAACACCATCGTGGAGATCTCGCACGCCAGGGCGAACACCGCCCGCCTGAACTGGGTGCTTTCACAGGTCAGGATCGAGCCCGTGACCGAGCACGCGGCCAGAGCCTCCGCGGCGCTTCTCAAGCAGGGCGGTCTGCACGGTCACAAGTACGCCATCGACGCCACCGTCGCCGAGATGGCGCTCCGCCAGCCAGGCCCGGTGGCCATGTTGACCTCGGACGTCGACGACATGGCCAAGCTCTGCGGTGACCGGGTCCGGCTCATCGCGATCTGAGCCGACAGCGGGTCAGGGCGTTCATGACCCGCGTTCCCGCAGGTCAGTGCGTGATGGGTGAACGAGGCTTGGCCGAGGTCACCAGCGTCCCCAGCCGCATCCGCTCGGTCACCGTCGCCGCCGCGGTGAGGGCGGCACCGACCCGAACCACGGCTCTTCGCGGAAGCTCCGCCAGCTCAGGTGGTCGTACGTGTAAGCCGTATGGAAGCCGAGTTCCTCGGCTCACCGCCACTCTCCCGACAGCCCAGGTGGACGAACTCAGGAATCTCACCGACAACGTCTCCGGGTATGTCGCGGAGGCAGTAGCCCGCCAGATTCGGCACCAGCTGCTCGCGGACGATCTTCGCCGTTGTCGGGATGAGCAGGGCGCGTTCACCGACGAAGAGATGTCCGAGGCGCACGCCAGGATCTTCGGTTCCGCCGGGTCGGCGGGTTCGGCGAGCGCCACGGGACCGAACGCTTCTGCTGAAGCAGGCCGGCCTGCACGGGCACAAGGACGCGACCGACGTGACCGTGGCGGAGATGGCGCTGCGGCAGCCGGGGCCAGTGGGCGTGCTCACCTCGGACGTCGACGACATGGCCCGACTCTTCAGAGCTGGTACGGATAGAGCTCCAGCGTGCGGGCGCGGAGCGCGATGGTCTCGCCGATGGCCGGCCAGGACACCGGGGCGGCGAGCTCGACCAGGAGGATGTCCGTTCCGACGCGGAGGCTGAGGACGGGGTCGTCGTCCTCGCCGACCGCGACCACCACGCCGGTGACGGCCAGGTCCTGGGGGCCCACGCCGCTGAGGGATCCCGGTCCGGGTGCGTGCGGAGCCCAGCGGTCGACCGCCTCGGGGATCTCCAGCTCGACGTCGTACGAGCCGATCCGGGCGGCATCCTCGCCCCTCCACCGTCCGACCGCCTCGCCGACCGCGCAGGAGAAGGCGACGGTGCCCTGCGCCGGGTCGACGACCTCGGTGACCTGCACTCTCATTTCAGCGGAACCCTGACCATGGTGTTGCCGATCACCCACGTGTTCGAGGGTGCGTGCCAGTCCCACGTCTCCATGTGGAAGTGGAACTTCGTCGGTTTGCTGTTCATCTCGTGAGGCCCCAGTCGGATGCTCCGCCGGCCGTCGGCCGACACGATGCGGTGCGGGTCCGGGAGGCCGGTTCGCGGGTGAATATTAGTGTGCGGTCCGGGGCCGAGGAACTTGTCCCACGCCGCTTCGACCTCGGACGGCTTGAGCGGCTTGGGAGCCGTCACCTCCGGTAGTTCGATCTTCGTCTCGGGCGGTGCCGGATTGTGGTTGTGGGGAGAGAGTCCGAGCGGATCGGCCCAGGTCAGCGGGTTGTGGACGTAGCTGTCGGGGTTGGGCGCGGGGCCGAGTCCGAGCGGGTCGGGACTGGTGTACCGGCCGGTCTCGGGATCGTAGTAGCGGTGGACGTTGTAGTGGAGCCGGGTCTCCGGGTCGAAGTACTGCCCGGGGAAGCGCAGCGGGGTGTAGGTCGTGCTCGCCGCCGACCAGCTCGTGCAGCCCCACAGCGTCGTGGTGGCGCGCCAGGCGATGGTGTGGTCCGCCGTGTCGATCAGCTCGGCCGGAGCCCCGACCAGGTCGGTGACGATCGCGAAGAAGCGGCGGTCGACGTGTTCCTGCGAGGCGTCGGCGGTCGTGATGGTCTCGGTCTGGCAGATCGGGTGGAGACCGCTGTGTTCCCAGCTCAGGGTGTGCGGCCCGGGGAGATACGGAGCGACCGTGGTCTGCTCGACCAGGGTGTGGTCGTCCCAGGTGAAGTCGGTCCGCTCCACGACCGTGCTTCCGTCGTCGTCGAGGCGCTGCTTCGCGATCCGGCGGCCGAGCGGGTCGTACAGGTAGCGCCACACGGTTCCGTCGGGCGTGGTGACGCGGGTGAGCCGATCGTCGGCGTCCCAGGTGTAACGCCAGGTGTCGGGCTTCCTGGACAGCCGGGTGACCTGGCGCAGGGTCGTGCGGCCGACGGCGTCGTACTCGTAGCGGACCCGGCCGGCATCGGTGAGCCGGGTGTCGCGGTACACGCGCGTGCCCAGCGGGGCCGCGCCGGCCCCGGTGGCGGGCCACTCGGCGCTGGTGATGTTCCCGGCCCGGTCGTAGGCGTAGGACTCGGTCCACTCACGGGCCTGCACACCGGTGACCCGACCCGCCTGGTCCAGTGCGAAGGTCCTGGTGCCGGAGATCGCGTCCTCGACGGCCTGCAGGCTGCCGTCCGGGTAGTAGGCGTAGCTGCGCTGTTGGAGACGGGTGCCTCCCGTTTCGACCGTCTGCCCGGTGCGCCGGTGCCGACGGTCCCAGGTGGTGGAGATGAGCAGTCGTCCGCCGATGCTTCGCGCGACCTCGTGCCCCACCGTGTCGTAGCCGAACCCGATCTCGCCGTCGGGGGTCGCGAGCGCCGAGGGCCGGCCGGCAGCGTCGTAGGTCCGGGTGCTGGCATGGCCGGCCGGGGTGCGTCGGGTCAGTGAGCGGCCGAGGACGTCCCGGGTGTGGGTGACGGTCCGTCCGTTGACAGTCTCCGAGAGCAGGTTGCCCACGGCGTCGACCGTCCGGGTCAGCACGGCGTCGGGGTTGTCGGCGGCGATCAGGTTTCCGGCCGGATCGTAGCCGAACGTCGTCGTGCGACCTGCCGAGTCGACCCGCACGGCCCGGCCGAGCAGGTCGTAGGTGTGATGCGTCCGTGCGCCGTCCGGGCCGGTCCGGGTGAGGAGCTGGCCGGCGGCGTCCAGCTCGTAGGTGGTGGTGCGCCCGCCGAAGTCGGTCTCGGCGACGAGGCGCCCGGCGGCGTCGTAGGCGTAGGTCCACTGCCGGCCCAGCGCGTCGCCGACGGCGATCAGGCGCATGTCGGCGTCGTAGTGGAAGGTGTGGCGGGCACCGTCCGCGGTGGTCCGGGCGGTGAGGACGTCGAAGTGCGTGTGCTCGAGGACCGTGGTTCGGCCGAGCCGGTCCGTGTGCGTGAGCAGGTTGCCCTCGCCGTCGTAGGTCCAGCTCTCGGCGGCCCCGTCCGCCGTGGTCCGGGTGAGCGGACGGCCTTCGGAAGTCCAGGTCAGCCGGGCGACCGCGCCGAGGGGGTCGGTGATGGCGACGGTGAGTCCGAAGGCGTCGCGCTCGTAGCGGGAGACGCCGCCCAGCGGGTCGGTGACCTCGACGGGTAGGCCGGCCGGGTTGCAGCTGATCAGCGTGGTGTGGCCGAGGGCGTCGGTGATGGTGGCGAGGTGGCCGTCGGCGTCGTAGCCGTACCGGGTGGTGGCGCCGAGGGGGTCGGTGTCGGTCGTGCGCAGCCCGGACCCGTCGTAGGTGTGGTGCCAGGTGGCGCCGCCCGGCTGCGTGACGGTCGTGGGGAGGCTGAGTCCGTCGAGGTACGTGGCGGTGCTGTGGTGGCCGTCGGGGCGGGTGATCCGGATCAGGTCGCCGGCACCGTCGTACTCGTAGCGGGTGGTGCGGCCGAGGGGGTCCGTCTCGGCGAGGAGGCGGTCGTACTCGTCGCGTTCGGTGCGGGTGGTGTGGCCGAGCGGGTCGGTGATCGCGGTGATCTGGGCGTGTTCGTTGACCAGGTAGGTGGTGGTGTGGCCGAGGGCGTTGGTCTCGGTGTGGGTGGCGAGACCGGTCGTCGGGTCGGGTTCGGAGTAGGTGAAGCGGAATCGGAGGTTGCCCTCGGCGCCGCCTTCGTCGGTGACCCGGTCGTGTGCGTCGTAGGCGTACAGGTACTGGGAGTTGTTGCGGTCGGTCCACGACAGGATGCGGCCGTCGGCGTCGTTGGCGAAGCGCATCGCCTTGCCGCTGGAGTTGTAGACGGCGGTGAGGTGCCCGTCGGTGTAGCTGTAGCGCATCAGGAGGGCGTCGCCGCCGCTGTCGCTCGCTCCGGCGAGGCGCAGGGCGGTGATGCGGTCGGCGTCGACGGTGACGAGGAGGCGGTAGCCGCCGGAGTGGGTGATGGAGAGCGGGACGCCGTCCTCGTCGTAGGCGAGGGTGTAGTGGCGGCCGTGCCGGTCGCGGACCTCGGTGAGCAGGGCCTCCGTGCCGTCGGGGGTGGGCGTGAAGGTCTTCACCAGGCCGGTGGCGGGGTCGGTGACGGTGAACAGGCCGTCTTGCAAGGCGAGTTCGTGGCGGGATCCGGCCGAGGCGTATACCGGGTCGTCGCCGGGCTCGGGGAGCGGGTAGGCCTGGGTGATCCGGTCGGCGCGGACGTGGACCACTCCGTCCTCGTCGAGTTCGAGGCGCTCGTCGAAGGGGCAGAGCCACTTCGGGCCCATCCAACGACCCGTCAGCAGCCCCGACTCGAAGCTGCGGGTGAACAGCAGCGGCAGCGAACCCGGCAGCGAAGCGTCCGCCTGGTCGATGAACATCCGCCCGGTCGCCATGTCGACCGGCTCACCACCCGGGCAGCGCGAGTCGTGCCGACGGCCTTCGGTCCGCGGCGACTTCACCTGCTCGCGGCCGCGGCCCTTCGGATGCGAGCCGCCCCGGCGGCCGAAACCGCCGCCGGAGCGGGGGTGGTTCAGGCCCTTGCCCTCGCCCTTGAAGATCTTCTCGAGGTCCTTGGCGTGCTTCTCCTCGATGTCCCGGACGTTCTTGGCGACCTTCTTCATGTTGTCGCCCGCATGCCGGTAGAAGTTCTTCAACGCCTTCCCGGCGTCCTCCGCCAGCGTCTTGCCGAGCTTCTGCGCGCCGTCCTCCAGCGCCTTGACGATCTGATTGCCCATCAGAACCAATCCCCCGAATTCGCACTCGCAGACGACCGTAGTCGACGGCGCAACGGAAGAGTGCGGGTTTCAGAGTGCAGGCCGCGTCGCCGTCGAGCCGGTCTGAACGCCTGCGCCTGCGCCAGAGCTCTTGTCGCGGCGGCACCGACCGGGTTGTGGCGACGGCCGGGTGCCGTCTCCTGGTGGGGAGGGGCACCCGGCCGTCGGGGGTTCGGTGTGGTGGGTCAGTGGGTGGGGTCGATGAAGTAGCCCTGCTCGTCGACCACGATCTGGACGGGGCCGAAGCTGCCGTTGTCGATCCTGACCCGGCCGTCGGCCACCGGGACGGAGACCAGGTTGGGGACCGTGCGGCCGGGGGTGAAGTTGAGGTTGGAGGCGGTGGGGCGGGTCCGGCCGTCGGGGTAGGCGGTGAGGAAGCCGGTGTCCCGCGGTTCGGTGACGGTGACGTTGAACAGCACGCTGACCGGCCACTTGTCGCCCAGCGGCAACGACGGGTAGATGCTGATGCCGTCCTGCGGGGCGACCGCGCCGGCCGAGCGGTTGAGGCCCGTGCCGTCCCGGGTGTCGGCGACCCGGACCGGGCTCTGCGGGATGTAGCTGAGGGTGGCGCCGCTGTCCGGGGTGCCGTAGTAGCCGGCCAGGTCGGCCACGACGTGGACGGTGCCGAAGCTGCTGTTGTGGAGGTCGATCCGGCCGTTGCTGACCGGCACGGTCACCAGGTTGGCCACGGTCAGCCCGGGGGTGAAGTTGAGGCTGGACGCGTTGGGCAGCAGCTGGCCGTCGGGGAACGCGGTCAGGAAGCCGGTGTCCTGGGGTTCCGTCACGGTCACGTTGAGGACCGCGGCCTTCGCGCCGGCCGGGATGCGGTCCGACAGGTTGACGCGCAGGTACTCGCCGACCGCCATCGGCCGGGCCGCGGAGGCGCCCAGGCCGGAGCGGGTGTCGAGGACCCGGGTCGGCGCCAGCGGCTTGAAGCCGTAGCCCTTGTTGCTGTAGTAGCCCGCGAGGTCGGCGATCACGTGCACCGTGCCGCTGCCGGTGTTGTGGAAGCGGATGCCGCCGCCCTCCACCGGAACCGTCACCAGGTTGGGGACGGTCTGCCCGGGCGTGAAGTTGAGGTTGGACGCGTTCGGCAGCGACCGGCCGTCCGGGTAGACGGTGAGGAAGCCGGTGCCGGTCGGCTCGGTGACGGTGACGTTGACGGTCACCGCGGTCAACTCGGCGGCCGGGGTGCCGTCGACGCTCGTGATCGGCAGCAGCAGGTCGCCGCCCGGGGCGACCGGGGTGGTGGTCGGGGTGCCGATGCGGTTGCGGGTGTCCAGCAGCCGGGTGGGGGCGACCGGGGTGTAGTCCGCACCCACGACGACGCCGCCGTCGGGGAAGCTGACGCCGGTTCCGGTCCGGAAGCCGTCGGTGCTGACCGCGATCCGCACGCCGTGGTAGCCGGCCCGCTGGAAGGTGTGCCGGACGGTGCCCTCGGTGGTGACCACGGGGAACGGCTCGTCGTCGAACTGGTAGGCGAAGCTCGCGCCGGTCGCGCCGTAGGGCGCGCCCGGGTAGCCGGCGCCCGGCACCGAGGCCTCGACCTCGAGCGCCCCGCCGCCGGGGGCCTGCACGATCCGGGGGCTGCCGGACGATGCGGCCGCCGCCGCGAACTCGACCGCACCGCGGTCGGCGTAGGCGGTCTTCCCCGCGCCCGTGTTCGGGACGGCCGGGACGTCCTGGTGCGGTGCGCCCAGGTAGTCGACGGCCAGTGCGCCGCGCGCGTCGGCGTCGGCGGAGTCGATGGCCGGCGAGGTGGATGCGAGCGGGTACCAGCTGATGTCCCCGCCGACCGCGTCCGTCAACTGCGGTGCGGCGGAGAGCTCGTGGGCACCCTGTCCGGTCGCCGCGGTGAGGGCCGCCGGGGTCGGGTAGACGGTGCCGCTCCAGTTGTACGGCGCTCCGCCGCCGGTCGGGTCGACCAGGTTGTAGTCGACCCCGGTCGAGTCCGCGGAGTCGGCCGAGACGGATATCGCCGTGGAGGTGAACGGCGCCGGGCAGGCCGCCGGGGCCTTCGGCGACCCGCCCGCGTTCTCGACGATGTTGTTCTCGATCGAGGAACCCACGGAGGCTCCGGCCAGCGCGATCCCCTGGCCGCACGGGGCGATCACGGTGTTGCCCGTGACCGTGGTGCCGGGGGCGTCCGTGGCGAGCACGCCCGTGGCGGCCCGGCCCGACCCGGACAAGGCGGTGATGGTGCTGGCCGTCACGCTGGTCCCGGACACGCCCGCGTCGACCTGGATCGCGGCCGGACCGCGGTCCACCACGGACACCTGGCGGACGGACACCGTGCTCGACGAGCCGGTCACCCGGACACCGGCCGCGTTCCCGTGGGCGGAGCCCTGCTCGATCGCGACCAGGTAGGAGTCGGACACCCGGAAGGCGTCCGCTCCCGAACCGGCGAACGCCGTGAACCCACGGAGCGTCACATTGCGGACGCCGGAGACCGAGACCGCCGGAACCGACGCGGTGTCGGAGAAGACCCGGACCATGCCCTGAGCCGTGTTCTCCGCGACGAAGGTGATCGGCGCAGCATCCGTGCCGGACCGGCTGATCCGGAGCTGCTCGTGGTAGCTGCCCGGCTCGACCCGGACGGTCTGACCCGGTGCGACCACGGCCGCGGCCGCGGAGACGGTGCAGAACGGCTGCGCCGCGCTGCCCTGGCCCGCGTCGGAGCACGCCGCCTGGTTCGCCACGTACAGGGTGCTCGCGGACGAGGCCATCGGCCCGGTCGTCGTCGCCCCGGCCGGCACCATCGCGGTAGGCACCCCGGCGCCCACCAGCAGAACGGTGACGGCGACCCGGGTCGCGGTCAGTCTTCGCAACTGTGCTCCTTCTGAACACTCGACGGCGGCAGGCCGTACGCGTGCAGAGGGTAACAGCCGCCACCGGCACGAGAGATGGCCCCCTCCGCGCTGTGCGACCAGGGCTGATCCGGCGCTCCGTCAGCTGGCACCGGTGTCGGGCGTCGGCGAACCACTTTGCCCAACCGTGATGCCGGCGGCCCGGCCGGCGACGGTCGGTGCTGGTATGAATCATCAGCCGGTGACGTCGTCCCGGCGGGTTCCTTTCGTTTCATCAGGGGTGGCACTTGGACCGGGTTGTGGGCTCGCCGCGTCGTTCGGGCGCGGTACGCCGGTTGGCGTTGGGGCTGGCGGGCGTGGTGACGCTCGGCCTGACGGTGGTCGGGGGCACCGGGACGGCCACCGCGCAGGGGGCGGCGGTGCCGGTTCCGTCGCCGGGTGGGAAGTTCGTCAAGGTGGAGCCGCACCGGATCCTCGACACCCGGTCCGCGGTCGGGGTACCGGCCGCGGGGAAGGTCAAGGGCGGGGCGAGCATCCGGGTGCCGGTGGGGCTGCCGGCCGGTGACGTGAAGGCCGTCGTGCTGAACGTGACGGTCACCGAGCCCTCCGAGGACAGCCACCTGACGGTGTATCCGGACTGGACGACGCTGCCGACCGCGTCGAACCTCAACTTCACGGCGGGGCAGACCGTCCCGAACGCGGTGACGGTGCCGGTCGTCAACGGGTACGTCGACTTCTTCAACAACTCCGGCAGCACACACGTGGTGGCGGACCTGGCCGGCTACTACACGGACAGCCAGGCGATCACCGGGTCCACCTACGTACCGCTGAGTCCGGCGCGGATCCTCGACACCCGGCCGAACGGCGCGGTGGGCGAGGGCGTGACGCGCAACCTCAAGGTGGCCGGGGCGGGCGGCGTGCCGGCGGCCGGGGCGACCTCGGTGGTGCTGAACGTGACGGTGACCGACACCACCGCCGACAGCTTCCTGACGGTCTTTCCGCACGGCATCACCCGTCCGAGCACGTCGAGCCTGAACTGGACGCCGGGGCAGACCGTCCCGAACCTGGTGACCGTCCCGCTGGGGGCGGACGGCAGCGTGGACCTGTTCAACCACATCGGCTCGACCCAGGTCGTGGTGGACGTCTTCGGCTTCTACCAGGCCGCTCCGAACGGCGCGTCGTACTCGGCCACCGGCCCGAAGCGCATGGTCGACACCCGCTCCAGCGGGAGCTTCCACACGCTGGACGCCGACGGCACGATGAACCTCCCGGTGGCCACGGGCGGTCTCGGCACCACGAAGGTGGCCGCGGTCGTCCTCAACGTCACGGTCACCAACCCGACCGCCGACAGCTTCCTCACCGTCTTCCCCGGCAACGGCACCGGCCGGCCGACCACCTCGAACCTCAACTTCCGCCCGGGGCAGACGATCCCGAACATGGTGATCGTGCCGGTGGACGACTCCGGAATGATCAACTTCTACAACCACCTGGGCACGGTGGACGTGGTCGTCGACATCTTCGGCTACTTCACCCTCCCGGAGGGCGGCCCGACCGCGCTGGGCCTGGGCACCAACGGGCCGAACGTGGCCTGCGCCGCCACCGCCCCGGGAAACTGGCTCCCCAACGCACTGAGCGACGTCCAGGTGTTCGCCACGCCGCCCGGCCTCGCCGGTAACGGGGCGAGCCCGTGGCTCCAGGTGGTGCTCACCGCCCCGGACGGCAGCACCAGTTCCTACTCCAGCACACCGGTCGCCGACCACTTCCAGACGGGCGTCTCCATCGGGAAGCCGACCTCGGGCTCGTACAGCTTCTACACGTACGAGACGGACGGGACGCGGGTCTCCGCGCCGAGCAGCACCTGCTACTTCCGGGTGGACGCCGACTCGCTGATCACCGGCGTGACCGTGGCCTCCAACGGCGTGGACGGCCAGATCTTCATGCAGCAGCCGCTGACCTTCACCTTCGGCGCCACCTCCACCGGCAGCACCGAGGGGAGGACGATCGCCTCCTTCCACTACGCCCTGGACTCCAGCACGGCGCCCGACACCCTGGTCCCGGCGACCAACGGCACGGCCCAGGCCGTCATCAACTCGGGCAGCTGGGGCACGCACTCCGTGTACGTGTGGGCCGTGACCGCCTCCGGCTGGCGGAGTCAGCCGACGATCTACACCTTCTACACCCGCTGGCAGTAGCGCGCCCCGACGCCCGGCGTTCGTCCGGGCGTCACGGGCGGGTGGGCGGGTGTTGGCGGGGCGCTGACACCCTCGCGGGTCACATCCGCGTTGCCGCAAGGAGTGTCATGCGATTCAGACTCCCGTCCGCCGCACCGGTGCTGGCGGTCGGTGCAGCACTGGCCACCGTCGTCGCCACGGCTCCGGGTGCGTTCGCCGCGCCCGGGGCGCCGGGGACCCGTCCGTCGTTCTGCGGGCACGACAACCGGCACACGCCGTTCGCGCAGTACCTGTGCGCCCAGGAGGGCGACCTGCTGGACGTGCGGATCGGCGACGTGCACCCGACCCAGCCGTCGCTGGGCTTCGACGAGGTGTACTACAAGCTCGGGCGGTACACGCTCGGCAAGGACGCGGTCAACAAGAAGTTCGACGACTGGTGCGAGGCGGACGGCCGGGTACAGGCCGCGGCGGTCCAGCCGGGCGCGCGTCTGGACGACCCGTCCTCGTTCACCTGTGCGCTGCCGGTGGGCGGCGAGACGGCGGACAGCACCGCCGCGATGAAGACCGTGGTGATCGGCCCCGGCGGCGAGCCGTTTTTGACGGACGGTCACCACACCCTGACCTCCTTCTTCGAGACCCCGGACGGCGGCGCCGACCTGCACGTCCGGCTGAAGGTGCTGGCGAACCTGAGCACCCTCACCAAGAAGGACTTCTGGGCGGAGATGCAGACCAACAAGTGGGTCTACCTCCGCGACCCGGAGGGCAACGAGGTCACGATCAACAAGCTGCCGACCTCCGTCGGGCTGGCCGACTTCAGCGACGACAAGTACCGCAGCCTGCTCTACTTCGGCCGGGACATCGGCTACACCCAGAACACCGTGCCGTTCCAGGAGTTCTACTGGGGCAGCTGGATCCGTGACGCCGCGCCGGTCGACCTGACGGCCTGGGACCAGACGGACCCCGCGAGCTACCTGGCCGCCGTCAAGGGCACCACCCAGGCGATGGTGGCACTGCCCAAGGACGCCGTGGTGGACAGCGGCTTCACCGCCGGCCAGCTCGGCGCGCTGGACCAGTGGAACGCCGGCAAGGCCGCCAACAAGGGCGAGTTCGACAAGCTGGGCAAGCCGTACTCCGACGCCAAGCCGGGCAAGCTGGCCTACGCGCTCGAGTACAAGAAGGTCAACGGCCTGGGCTGACCTGGAGGTTGGACCGACGGAGGGGACCGGCGCGGCGCGCGCCGGTCCCCTCCGCGTGCGGGCCGGCGGGTCAGGGCTGGAGGAGGACGGCGGCGGGGGCCGGGTCGGGGGTGCGGGTCTTGGTGAGGCGGGTGACCTGGTCGGCGGTGAGGGCCTGGCGCCAGAGGCGGACGTCGGTGATGCCGCCGTTCCAGGCGTCGGCCCAGTGGGCCTTGTAGCGGGCGCGGCCGAGTTCGAGGGGGCCCTTGGCGGGGAGGACGGCGGGGGCGGGGGTGGTCTGGGCGAGGGTGCCGTCGACGTAGAGCGAGATGGTCTTGGCCTTGGCGTTGTAGACGCCGGTGAGGGTGGTCCAGCGGCCGGTGGCGGCGGGGGCGGTGGAGAGCGCCATCGCGGTCTTGCCGGCCTCGTTGGCGGTCTGGACCTTGAAGACCCAGCGGTTGCGGGTGGCGGCGGAGGAGTCCTCGCGGCCGAGGTAGTAGGCGAAGAACTGCTCGCCGTTCTGCGACAGCGCGGCCTTGGGGTCGCTCGCGGCGTCGTTGCGGACCACGGCGGAGACGGTGAAGTCCTTCGCGGTGTCGATCCCGGCGTCGGCCGCCTCGGCGTAGCCGTCGCCGTTGCCCGGCAGCAGCAGGGCGGTGCCGTCCCGGCCGTCGGCGGGGCCGAGCTTGGCGGCGCTGCCGGGCTGCAGTCCCTCGGGCTTGGCCGCGGACTCCGCCTTGTCGGCGGGCTTGGCGGCGGCGGTGCCGGAGGGCGCGGCGGCGGAGGGCGCGGCGGCGCTCCTGGCCGGTTTGGCGGCCGGTGTTCCGTCGGAGTGCTGGGAGACGACCACGGCGACGGTGATCATCGCGCCGACCGCGACCAGGGCGCCGCCGCCGAGCGTCAGGCCGAGCATCCGCTTGCGGCGGGCCTCCCGCTGCTCGGCCTCGGCCATCGCCTCCCAGTAGGCCGCGTCCGGCCCCACCGTGACCGGCCTGACCTGAGTCCCCGCACCGCCCGCTGCACGCCTGCCCGCCACGTTCTCCCCGTTCCCCGTTCGGCTTGCTTCGTCGGCGGAACTCTAGGCGGCGCGGTTCGAACACGCGAACTGCGGGGGGCGCGACGCCCGTCGGCCCCGCCGCCGAAGGAGGCGACGGGGCAGGGGAGTTGACGGGCAGTCGGCTCAGTCGCGGGCGGCGGCCGCGCGGCGGCGGGCGGCCACGGTCACCACGCCGGCGCCGAGCGCCACCAGGACGGTGCCGGTGATCAGCAGCGGGGTGGAGGAGGAGCCGCCGCCGGTGGAGGCGAGGTTCTGCGCGACCGCGGGGGTGCCGACGGCGGTCGGGGTCGGGGCGGCGCTGCTGACCGCGGCGGCCGGGACGGCGGCGGCGGTGGTCGGCGCGGTGGCCGGGGCCTTGGTGGTGGGGGTGGACGCCGGGGTGGTGGGCTGCTTGGTGGCGGGGGTGGTCGGGGCCGGCGCCGGGGTGGTCGGGGCGGGGGCGGCCGGGTGCACGATCGGCAGCACGTAGTGCAAGTCGACCTGGGCGCCGAGGTAGATGTCGACCTGGGTCTGCGCGGCGTTGGAGTGGCCGGTCACGGTGAGCCGGAACAGGAACCGGGTGGCGTGGCCGTCGTCCAGGTGGGTGGCGAGCGAGGAGTAGTCGGCGCGCAGCACCGGGTCGCAGCCGGGCTCGAGCGGCAGGCTCTTCCAGGTGCCGCCCTGCATGACCTCCAGGGTCAGGTCGGACGGCTGCAGGATGCTCGCGCCGGTGCCGTCCTCGTGCTCGTTGTAGAAGGCCAGGAAGGGCTTGGCGTCCTCGATCGGCGCGCCGGTGGAGTTGCCCAGCTCGATGCCGAACTCGACGCCGGCGCCGCCCGCGGTGACCGACTTCGGCATCTCGGGGAGGAAGTCGCTCTTGGGGAACTTCGGCGTGGTCTGGTCGGCGGCCTTGACCGCGTTCGCGTCCTTGACGGCTCCGGTGACCGCCTGGCTGACGGTGGGGGTCTCCGGCTCGTCACCGCAGGCCCAGGCGGTGGACGCGCCGCCGAGCACCGGGAGGGTGGCGCCGAGCACGGCGACGGCGGCGAGGGTGGCGAGGCGGGCGCGGCGGGAGCGGGTGCGGACGGACATCGGAGTTCCCCCAGGGACGGATGGTGAGCGGCGTGGGCGGCGTCCGCTCGCTCGTTCCCGGCGGGGTCCGGCGGACGCTGTACGACAATCATGGCGAGCGGATATCCCGCGCCGATCATCGCTCTGTCACCGAACAGAAACAGCCGGACGTACCCCTACCATCGCACCCTGCCAGCGGATTTGTCGCCGCGTCAGGTGCGCGTGACGCACGGTCGGCCGAGGCTGACGGACCTGCGGCGCGACCGGCGCGGCTGCCTGGACCAGATACCGGGAGGGGGTATGGTGGCGGGGTGCAGCGGACTGGGCGGACCCCGGTACCCGCCGGGTCGCGGACGGCCGCCCGGTGGGCGCTGCTCTGCGCCCTGCTGCTCGGCCTGTTCCTGATGCACGGCAGCCCGACCGGCGCGGCCGGGTGCCATCCGCAACCGCCCGCCGCGGCGGGCGAGTCGTCGCCGCACGCCGCGACCGCCGGAGCGGACGAGCGCACGCCCGCAGCGGCGGCCGCGCCGTACCGCCCGGGTCATGCCGGGGCGGCCAGCTGCGTGTCCACGCAGGCCCGGGACCACGCTCCGCTGGCCGCGCCCGGGCCCGCCACGGTGTGGACCGGGGCCGTGGCCCTCGCGCACCCCCGGGTGCGGCCGGCGGCGGACGGGCGGGGCCGGGCGCCGCCGGAGGGCGGGCGGGAGCTGCTGACCAGGGTCGGCGTCGCCCGCAGGTGAGGGCGCCACCCGGTCGGGCCGACGGCCCGGGCGGGCGCCGCGTCCTGTCCGCGACCGCGCATCCGCGCGCGCACCCTGGAGCGATCTCCCATGACCAGCATGCTTTCCACGACCCGGACGACCCCCTCCCCCCGCCGCCGGGCGCTGGCCGCCGCGGCCGCGGCCGTGCTCGCGCTGACCCTGACCGCCTGCGGCAGCGGCTCGATGGCCGGCATGGACCACGGCGACACGAAGCCGTCCGCTGCCGCGTCCGGCCACGACATGGCCGGGATGAGCCACGGCCCGGACGGCATGGCCGGTGCGGCCACCGACGGCCTGGCCGCCGAGCAGGGCGGCTACCGGCTGGACGGCGCGCTGTCCGGCAGCGAGTACCGGTTCACCGTGACCGGGCCGGACGGCAGGGCGCTGACCGCGTTCGAGCCGGAGCAGACCAAGCCGATGCACTTCTACGCGATCCGCTCGGACCTGTCGGGCTTCCAGCACCTGCACCCGGTGCTCGGCCAGGACGGCGGCTGGACGGCGCCGCTCGCCGCGCTGGAGCCGGGCGACTGGCGGGTGTACGCCTCGTTCGTCCCCGGCGCGGGCAGTGGCAAGGGCACCGGGCTGGTGCTCAGCCGCACCGTCACGGTGCCCGGACAGGCGACGCCGGTGCCGCTGCCCGCCGCCGCGGCGAGCACCACGGTGGACGGGTACACGGTGACCGTGGCCGGTGCGCCGAAGGCGGGAGTGGCGGGCGAGTTGACGGTGACGGTCGGTCGGGACGGGCAGCCGGTCACCGACCTGCAGCCCTACCTGGAGACCTACGCCCATCTGACCGCGTTCCACACCGGCGACCAGGCCTTCGCCCACCTGCACCCGCAGGTGAAGGCCACCGGTGCGGGCGGCGGTCCGACCCTGCCGTTCCACGCCGAGCTGTCGAAGGCCGGTGACTGGCGGCTGTTCCTGCAGTTCCAGACCGGCGGGACGCTGCACACCGCCGCGCTGACGCTGAACGTGGCGCCGTGAGCGCCGGTCCCGCCCCGGTCGGTGCCGGGGCGGGACCGGATTCCGCACAGGTGCGCGAAGATGGACCGATGAGCCCCTCGCCGCGCCCCCGCCTGATCGCCACCGACCTCGACGGCACCCTGCTCGGGTCGGGCGGCACGCTCTCCGCCCGCACCGCGGCGGCGCTGGCCACCGCCGAGGCGGCCGGTCTCGAGGTGGTCTTCGTCACCGGCCGCCCGCCGCGGTGGATGCAGCAGCTCGGCCCGCACATCGGCGGCCACGGCGTGGCGATCTGCTCGAACGGCGGCGCGGTGGTGGACGTCCACCGCGGCGAGCTGCTGGAGACCTTCCCGCTGCGGCCGGACGAGACGCTCGCCGTGGTCGAGCGGCTGCGCGCCGAACTGCCGGGCACCGCGTTCGCGTTCGAGTTCCCGGGCGGGTTCGCGCGGGAGCCGGAGTACACGGTGGTGATGTGGGAGTCCGACAAGGAGCACCCGGTCGCCCCGGCCGAGCAGCTGGTCGCCGAGGGACGGGTGGACGGCCTGTTCAAGGTACTGGCCAAGCACCCCGACCTGGCCCCGGACGAGTTCCTGGACCGGGCCCGGGCGGCGGTCGGCCCGCTGGCGGAGATCACCCGCTCCAGCCCGATCGCGCTGGTGGAGATCAGCGCCCCGGGGGTGACCAAGGCCAGCACGCTGGCACGCTGGTGCGCGCAGCGCGGCATCGACGCGGCCGAGGTGGTGGCCTTCGGCGACATGCCCAACGACCTGGAGATGCTGGCCTGGGCCGGGCAGGCCTACGCGGTGGCCAACGCGCACCCGCTGGTGCTGGCCTCGGTCACCCGGCACACCGTCAGCAACGAGCACGACGGCGTCGCCACGGTCATCGAGACGCTGGTCTGACCGACCATCACCGGACGCACCGTCACCGGGTGCGCCGGGTGACCGCCTTCGCCGCCCAGCGCTGGACGTACTCGTCGCCGTGCTCGGCGATCCGGGCGAGCGCGGCGGTGGCCTCCGGGGTGTGGATCGCCTCCAGCGCCCACACCGCCTTGACGCCGACCTGGTTGAACTCGTCCCATTCGTGCTCGGTGCGGGCGATCCGTTCGAGCAGCGCGATGGTTCCGGGATCGGGGAGGTCGGCGAGCACCTCGAGGGCGTCCTCGTTCGGCACCTCCCGGGCGCCCAGGGCCAGCGCGGCCGTGATCGGCGGGAGGTAGGACGGGTCCGGGTGCGCCGCGGCGACCAGCAGGAAGAGCTCGAACTTCCCCCAGTCGCCGGCGGCCCGGGCGGCCTCCAGCCCGGCGGCGGTCGCACCGGTGACCCCCTGCAGGTCCTTGACCCGGTCACGGCGCTCCTCCCAGGGCACCGACGGGTCGCGCAGCAGGGCTTCGATCTCGTCCGGGGTCACCGGGCTCACCAGTCCTTCGTCTCGTATCCGAGGATCCGCCCGTTGAATATATCCACCGACTTCTTGCGCAGGCCGAAGTTGAGGAAGCCCTTCTCGGCCTTGATGTGCACCCGGTCGGCCTGGCCGCGGCCGAGGATCGGCAGGTCGGCCAGGCCCTTCTCGCGGATCGCCTGCGAGGCGGGGTCGTCGCGGGCGCCGGCGGCCAGCAGGGCGTCCCGGGTGCCGGCCTGCATCTCGAACTGGACCAGGACCTCGTAGTCCTCGGGGTGACGGGCCGCCAGTTGCCGGATGTACGCCTCGTCCTGGGTCACGAAGGTCTCGCCGAACTTCGGGTACAGGCCGCCCTCGGCCTTGAGCTGCTTCTCGTACTCGGCCCGCGACATGCCGCGGTAGAAGACCTCGGCGTCCTCGTGCGGGGACAGGCCGAGCGGGTCGATCCAGGCGTGCGGGTTGCGGACGTAGGCGTCCGGGTTGGACGAGGGCGCGAGGCCGAGCGGGTCGGGGCTGGTGTAGCGGGCGGTCTCGGGGTCGTAGTAGCGGTGCAGGTTGTAGTGCAGCCGGGTCTCGGGGTCGAAGTACTGGCCGGGGAAGCGCAGCGGCGTGTACCCGCTGCTGTCGCCCGCCCAGACGGTGTTGCCCCAGAGGGTGGCGGTGGCGCGCCAGGCGACGGTGCCGGCCGGGTCGACGAGTTCGGTGGGGGTGCCGACCAGGTCGGTGACGATGGCGAAGAAGCGCCGGTCGACCTGCTCCTGGGTCGCGATGGTCTCGGTCTGGGTGAGCGGGCGCAGGCCCTTGTGGTCCCAGCTGAGCGTGTAGGGGCCGGGCAGGTAGGGGGCGTGGGTGGTCTGCTCGGCGAGGGTGTGGCCGTCCCAGGTGAAGTCGGTCTGCTCCAGGACGGTGGCGCCGTCGGCGTCGAGGCGCTGCTTGGCGGTGCGCCGTCCGAAGGGGTCGTACAGGTAGCGCCAGCGGGCGCCGTCGGGGGTGGTGACCTCGGTGAGGCGGTCCTCGGCGTCCCAGGTGTAGCGCCAGGTGTCGGGCTTCTTGGAGAGCCGGGTGCGCTGCCGCAGGGTGACCCGGCCGGCGGCGTCGTGCTCGTAGCGGACCTTGCCGGCGGCGGTGAGCAGGGCGCCCTCGTACGCGCGCGGGCCGACGGCGTCGCTGGTGGCGCCGGTGGCGGGCCACTGGGCGTCGGTGAGGTTGCCGGCCGGGTCGTAGGCGTAGCTCTCGGTCCAGTTCTCGGCGCGGACGGCGGTGACCCGGCCGGCCGGGTCGAGGTCGAACTCCCGACGTCCCGTCAGCTGGTCGTCGACGGCGGTGAGCTGGCCGTCCGGGCGGTAGTCGTAGCGGCGGGCGCCCAGGGCCGGTTCGCCGGCGGTGCGGCCGTGCAGGGCCTGGCCGGTGCGGCGGTGGCGGGCGTCCCAGCTGGTGGTGAGGGTGAGCTGCGCGCCGACGGTGCGTTCGATCTCGCGGCCGGCCGCGTCGTAGCCGAAGCCGAGGTCGCCGCCGGGGGTGCGCAGGGCGGTCGGGCGGCCGGCCTCGTCGTAGGTCCAGCCGCTGGTGTGCCCGCCGGGGGTGGTGCGGGAGGTGCGGCGGCCGAGGGTGTCCAGGGTGTGGGTGAGGGTGCGGCCGTTGACGGTCTCGGCGAGGACGTTGCCCAGTGCGTCGACGACGCGGGTCACCTCCGCGTCCGGGTTGGCGGCGTGCACCAGGTGTCCGGCCCGGTCGTAGCCGTAGCTGGTGACCCGGCCGGCGGTCTCGGTGGCGACGAGCCGGCCGAGTTCGTCGTAGCGGTGCGCGGTGCGCTGCCCGGCGGCGTTGGTGTGGGCGACGAGCTGCCCGGCCGGGTCGAGCGTGTACTCGGCGCGGCGGCGGGCGAAGTCGCTCTCGGCGATCAGCCGCCCGGCCGGGTCGTACTCGTACTCCCAGCGCTGGCCGAGGGCGTTGGTGACGGCCACCAGCTGCATGTGGGCGTCGTGGGTGAAGGTGATCCGGGCGCCGTCGGGGGTGGTGCGGGCGGCGAGGGTCTCGAAGTGGGTGTACTCGTAGGTGCTGACCTGGCCGAGTTCGTCGGTGTGGGTGAGCAGGTTGCCCTCACCGTCGTACACCCAGCTCTCCACCGTCCCGTCGGGGGCGGTCCTGGTGGCCGGACGGCCGTCGGCGGTCCAGGTCAGCCGGGTGACGCCGCCGATCGGGTCGGTGATGGTGCGGGCCCGGCCGAAGGCGTCGCGCTGGTAGCCGACGGTCCGTCCGGTCGGGTCGGTGGACTCGACGGGCAGGCCGGCGGGGTTGCAGCGGATCCGGGTGGTGTGGCCGAGCGCGTCGGTGACGCTCTCCAGGTGCCCGAGCTCGTCGTAGCCGAACCGGGTCACCGCGCCGAGCGGGTTGGTGACCGAGGTCCGGCGCCCGTGCTCGTCGTAGGTCTGCCGCCACACGACGCCGCCGGGTTCGGTGACGGTGACGGGCAGGCTGAGGCGGTCGGTGTAGGCGGCGAGGGTCTGCTGGCCGTCGGGGCGGGTGACGGCGATCAGG
>NZ_JBSFXE010000041.1:0-68340 GCF_053595195.1 Kitasatospora sp. NPDC002522 | reverse complement strand
CCAGAGCTTGCCGCCGGAGAACGCGAGGACCTCCAGGCCGGAGGTGGTCGCGGTCAGGGCGAGCTGGCTCGGTGATGCGAGGGAGCCGACGACGGGGGCGATGTCCCGCCAGTCCTGCCAGGTGCCGTCTGCGGCCCGGAGGCTGTGCCAGACCTTGCCGCCGGAGATCGCCATGACCTGCAGCTGGCCGTTGCTGACAGCCGCGGACACGGAGGTGACGGTGTCGAGCGGCGCGCCGGTTCTCGGGACGAGTTGCGTGTACAGGCCCCAGGTGCCGTCGGCGTTCTGACGGGACGTCCAGATCTTGCCGTCCGCGAGGGCGATGCCCCAGCTCTGGGTGGCGTCGCTGGCTGCGGCGATCTGGGTGACCTGCGACGGGTTCAGCACGGCGGGCGCGGTGGTGTTGATCGCGTGGTCGGTGCGGCTGGTGCGGTTGCCCGTGACGTCGTAGGTGTAGTCCTGCCAGTACGGGTTCCCGCCGCCCACCGTGTTGGTGACCGGGGAGACCGCGCCTGCGGTGGGCGTGGCGTTGGTGCAGGAGCCCTGCGAGAGCACCTTGTAGCCGGTGCCCGACGCGGTGGTGATGCCGCCCTTGTCGGTCCAGGCGGTGGTCAGCCGGCCGAGAGTGTCGTAGGTGAAGCACTGACGGTCAGTCAGCGATGGGGTGTTGTCCGGGGTGTCGGTGATCGAGGTGATCTGGCCGGCCGGGTTGTAGGTGTAGTCGGTGAGCTGGGTCTGCCCGTTCTGCTGGGTCTGCCGGTCGACTCTCTGGCTGCGGACCTGGCCGGTCGACTGGTCGTAGACGGTGCTGGCGAAGACCTGAGTGCCGTACGGGTTGACGACGGTGAAAGTCGGGCGCCCGAACGCGTCGACCTGGGTCTGCCGGTCGTAGACCACGCTGGTGTTGGTCTGGCCGCCGTACAAGAGGCCGCTGTAGCTCTGGAGGATTCCGTCGATGCCGTAGCTGTATCCGAGGTCTTCCCTAGGCAGGTCTCCGACGGCTGGCAGATTGGTGTTCTGGACGTTTCCGGTGACCTGGTCGTAGGTGCTGGAGGTGGCGTAGACGAACGGCGTGGTGCCCTGGCCGACTTCGGCGCCGGGGATGGTGACCGTGGTGCCGGTGGGGCGGTAGCCGTCGTCGTAGCCGGTGACGGCGGTGGTGTAGGCCGGGCCTGTGGCGCCGCTGGTGTAGCGGGTGGAGGAGGCCGGCTTGCCCTTGGCGACGGTGTCGAACGACCATGCGGCGAGCTGGTTGGCGCTGCCAGTGCCGCCCTGGAAGGTGCCGGTCTTGCGGCCGATCAGGTCGTAGGCGTGGTACAGCGTGGTGTTGCGTGCGTCGGTGCTGGAGGTGAGGCGTCCGGCGTCGTCCCAGGTCTGGGTGGTGACTCCGGTGTCGGGGTCGGTGGCCTTGGTCTGGCGTCCGCGCTGGTCGTACTCGTACGACCAGGTGTTACCAGCCGCGTCCCTGCGGGTCAGCGGCTTACCGTCGACCGTGTAGGTGTACTTGGTGACCGTCGCGTCGGCGGCCTGCCCGGTCGGCGCGGCCGTGCGGTACTGCCACAGCTCCTTGGCCTGGCCGCGGGCGTCCGTGAGGGTGGTCGTAGGCCAGGCGCCCTGCGGCGGGGTGACGTCGGCGCGGTCCGCGCCCACGTACGCCGTGGTGGTCGACCACTGGTCGGCGCCCATCGACCTGAATGTCGAGGTGGTGGTCCGGCCGCGGCCGTCGAAGGTCAGCACGGTCTGCGATGGGATGACGTCGTCTGCGGACTGGTTGGGGGCCGTGTCCGGGTTGACGAGGGTGCCGGAGGGCGCCGTGGAGTTGTACCAGGGCGCGTTGGTCTTGTAGGCGCGGCCGTGGGAGTCGTAGAAGGTGTCGGAGATCAGGCGGCCGGTGTAGGTGCCGGTGCCCACCGCGTTCTCCTGGGTCTGGCGAACGCGGCCGAGGCCGTCCATGATCGCGATGGAGCGGTGGTAGGTGGGTGGCGTTCCGTCGCTGGTCAGGTTGCTGCTGGTGACGTAGGCCGGGGCCTTGCGGTCGGGGTCGCTCGTGTACGTGTACGTGTAGTTGGCCGAGGCGGTCGTCGCACGCCCTGGCAACCAGACCGCGGTCAGACGCCCGAGCGCGTCGTATGCCTCGTTGACGGTCTTGCTGTTGGCGTCGGTGACGGCCGTTGGCAGGTTTCGGCGCGGGTCCAGGGTAGTGACGCTGGTCCAGGTGCCGGTGCTTCCGGGTGCCGGCGCGACCGATGTGACGCTGGAGGGCAGTTCACCTGTGGCCGGCGTGTAGGTGGTCTTGGTGGTGGCCGTGCCCTTGGGATGCTGGTTGTCGCTGCTGTTTGGGTCGGTGGCGGTGGCGACGCGGCCGTAGGTGTCGTAGGTGGTGGTGCTGGTCGTGAGGTAGACCTGGTTCCCGGATCCGTCGAAGGAACCGAGGGCCTGATTGCCGGTCGGGTTCGCGGTGGCATCGGCCAGCTTGTAGTCCTTGCCGTCGTAGAGCACGCGCATGCCGTTGACCGTGTTGCCCGGCGCCGGGGTTGCGGTGCAGGCGTTCGTGCCGCTGATTACCACGGTCTGGGCGACCAGGTCCGTGCGCTGCAGGTCCGGCCCGGTGGCGTAGTCGGTGACGGTGCACAGGTCGGGCAGGCCGGTGGCCTTGCTCAGCACGGTTTTGACGCGGTTGTTGTGGTCCGGGTCCGTGGTGGTCGTGGTGCTGGTGACCTGGTCGGTGCCGTCGGCTTTCTTCGTCTTGGTGGTGCTGGTGCTGATCGTGCCCGCGTAGCGGGCGATCAGCGGCACGTCGAGCGTGGTGCTGCCGGTCTTGGTGTGCGTGGCGGTGGGATTTGTCGGCTGCGTCAGTCGGTTGACGGTGACGGTCGCGGCCGTTGTGTCAGCGGCCTTGTCGAACGTCTCGGTCTGGAGGACCTTGCCGGCGAGCCAGTTGTCATCGGTCACGGACTCGTCGAGCGCATCCGGCACCTTGACGGTGCGGGTGCCGGTCAGGGTCTTGTCCCCGTCCATGCCCTGCAGGTAGGTGGTCCGGGTCTTGGTCTGCGGGCCGTCGTTGGCAGAGCCGGTGATGGCGGTGACGGTGGCGAAGCCGCGGAAGTCGCCCCAGGTGCGGGACTTGGGGTCAGTGTACTCGCTGTCGTCGCGGTGCCAGGCCGCCTTGCCGTAGGTGTAGGCGGTGACCGTGTCCTTGTTGTTGGTGCCGGTGAACTCGGTGGTGTTGATCGTCTTGACCCGGTAGTGGTTGAACCAGTCGAGGATCGGGTCGGATCCGGCGAGTGAGCCTGGCGGGGCCGTCCACCGCGCCGGGAAGCACGCCATGTCGTTGTCGTCCTCGGCGCGCGGCATGACGTTCTGGAGCCGGGAGCAGCCAGGGAGTTCGTAGTCGACGTGAAGGGTGCTGCCGGTTTCGGTGTGGATCTCGATGATGCGGGGGCGGTGGTTGTCGAGGAAGGTCGCGCCGTTGGCCGAGGACGCGACTCCGTCGACCCGGTTGCTGAGCATCTGGGATACGAAGGAGACCGGGGGGAGCTTGACGGAGGCAGAGGAGGCGGTGGAGGCGTTGCCGGTGCGCTGGATCTGGTCGAGCCACAGCGGTACCTCGCCGCCCGGATCACCTGTCGGCGGGGAACTCTGCGTCAGAGCGTAGGAGTCGACGTCCTTCCAGACGTTGTTGACCCTGACCGCGGTGTCGATCTCGATCAGTCGGCGGGTGGTGAAGAACGTCGGGCTGTAGTTGGTGCAGGCCGATCCGTCCTTGCATTCCTGGTCGACCGGGACGTCGGGCCACTTCAGCTTGTTCGCGACGGTCCGGTTGGCCGCGGAGCAGTCGAAGGTGGTGTCGGTGCAGCGCTCTGCGGTCCTGAAATCGATCCGCGCGGCGGGCTCGAGGGTGCCACTGCTCGCGAGCTGCTCGCTCAGCAGCTGGCCGTAGGCGATCCGAAGGGGCAGATTTGCCCGCACATAGCTGGTCGGCGTCCCGTTCCCGTTGTTCTGGCCCCCGCCCTGGGAGTAGTTGTTGGTCTCGGGTGCCCAGGTGACGGTGACCAGGTTTCCGTGGGCGTCGACGATGTAGTCCAGGCCCCAGCGCTGCGCGAGCTTGCACGACGGCTGGCCGCCGGGGCAGGGGTTGCCGACGGTGGTTGCGTACACCGGGAGGGTGGCGACCGAGTTGGTGGCCGGGCCGGTGCCGGTGACGCTGGTGCCGTCGGCGGCGGGCAGGTGGTTGGCGCCGAAGTAGTACGACGTGCCGGAGGTGTCGGTGACCTTGACGTACTCGTTGTTGTCGGTCCCGTTGCTTGCGCCGGTCCGGAACTCGATCTTCGTGCCGTCGTCGTCCTTCAGATGCCACACGCCGCTGGTGTCGTCGCGGACGAGTTGGCCGGAGTGGCCGCCGAGCGACAAGGTCGCGTTCTGGCCCGCCCAGCACAGGTCGCCGGAGTCGGCGATCCCGGACTTGTCACAGGACTTGTAGGTGCGCTCGATGAAGCCGGGACTGTAGTCCCAGCCGTCACCGATCCACGAGGCCTGGGAGTTGGTGGCCGACGTCTTGCCGTCCACGGACGAGGAGTCGTAGTTGAGGCTGACCGAGGGAGCCTGGCCGCCGAGGGCGGGCGGGCTCTGGATGGCGTACGAGTAGGTCATCGCGCCGCTGGAGCCACCGGCGCTCCATCCGGCCGACGGGTTCAAGCCGGACGCCTTGTAGTCGCCGCCTCCGCCGGACGCGGTGGTGTCCTGTGCCAGCAGCAGCGGGCCCGCGGTCGCCGACGCGCTCGCGGGCGCAAACGGGGATGCCGACGCTGACGGAGTGCCGGTGGGCAGGTCGATGTCGGCGACGACCTGCTTGTGGCCGGTGTCGTAGTGCGTGGCGATCGGAGTCCTGGTCTGGCATGCCTGCACGCCGGGAGTGGTCAGCGCGCAGGACGGAATGAGGACGAGCCGCCCGCGCTGCGAGAACGCGCCCGCGCTGGCGGCGTCGAGTGCCGACACGTCCAGTGCGATCTGGACCTTCCCGCTGCCCTTGATGTCCTTGGGCTCCAGTTTCACCAGCAGGCCGTCGACTCCGGCCGCGGCGGCGGTCTTTGAGGAGAGCTGGGTGACCGTGACCGAGCCCGAAGCCGTGCCGGAGTGCGGCGCGGCCGCGCTGGCGGTGGCGAGCCACACCGGAAGACCTGCGGCCTGAGCGCGACCGGTCGATACCGCCTTCGCGAGGTCGACGGTCGCGGACGCTTCCTTGACCTGCTGGCGCTCGACTGGCTTGGCAGCGGCCGGCCGCGCCTTGGCGTCCGCGCCGTGAGCTCCTGCCGCCTTGACCGGAATCGACGCCGTCCGGACGACCGGGGAGTTCGGCGGCTCCCAGATCTTGTCCGAGTCGTCGGCCGCCACCGCCAGGCTCACGGGCCCCAGCAGCGAGGCGACGACCGCCAACGTACTCGCCGCGACGATCGGCAGCCGTGTGCCGCCGCGTCGTCGCCTTCCCCTTCGAACCGAGATTTCGCGGTTCGCATATTGCGACACCGTTTGTCCCCTCCTGCAGGCCATAAGGCGATGGCGCATCCGAGTCGTGCACCACCGATGAGCGGGAGGACTTTACGGCGTCATGGGAATTCGCGGGGAAGATACCGGACGGAACGACCGCGTGATCCATCTCACGCCGATCACCAATCGCCCGCACCTTCACGAAACGGCCATAGCAGACGGTAAATCACTTTGCCTGGCCCGGCGCATGCCTGATCATTCCTCAGTCCTGTGCCCGACTGGGGACGGGAAGCCTCCCGCTGGAGATCACCTATGGCTCTGCGTCCTGGCCGCCGCCTCGGCGGCCGAACAGCACTCGCCACCCTAGTGGCACTCTGGACATGCGCAATACCCATGTCAATTCCACAAGCACACGCCGATTCAACGGCACTGACGGTCAATCAGATCGCAGCACGCGACCAGGCGCATCTGGACTCGATCCAGGCATCATCGGAGACTGAACGGGCCCTGGCCTCAGCGAAGTCGACCGGCACCAACGTGCCCATTCCCGGCCTGACCACCGAGTTCAGCAACACCGTCGCCACCCCGCAGGGGCACCTGTACCAGTCGCTCCAACTGGAGCAACAGCGGATGCGCAAGGACGGCGCCTGGGCGGACCTGGACGCGACCCTGGTGGCGAACCCGGACGGCAGCTACTCGCCCAAGGCCGCCCCCAGCGGGCTGCGCCTGTCGAAGGGCGGCGACACCCGTCTAGCCACCCTGATGGGCCCCGGCGGTGAGCAGTTGTCGCTGACGTCGCCGTTCCCGCTGTCCGCGCCGCAGGTGAGCGGCGCGTCGCTGACGTACACCATCGACCAGGACACTGACCTGAAGGTGACAGCCACCCAGTTCGGCGGCTTCACCACCGTTCTCGTCCTCAAGTCCGCAGCGGCCGCCGCGAACCCGGCGCTGAAGGCACTGCGCTTCGGCACCGAGACCGCCAACGTGACGGTCTCGGCCGATCCCGGGAACAACCTGACCGCCAAGTCCCCCAACGGCAAGGCCCTCTGGCACGCACCCGCACCCATGATGTGGGACAGCAGCCGGCAGGCGCCGGCCTCCTCCGCAACGCTCACCGCGCGCGCGATGGCGGCCCCCGCGGACAGCGCCGGCACCACCGACGCGCCCCTCACCGGGAGTTCGACCGACGGCCCCGGCCAGGGAGCACGGGTGGCCCAGATGCCGGTTACCGCGGATACGGGTGGCATCACGCTGACGCCCGATCAGGACCTGCTCGCCAACGGCACCGGCCCCTGGTACATCGACCCCGCCTGGACGCCCACCTCGGCCAGCACCAACCTCTACAACTGGGTCCAATCCGGGATCCCCGGCCTGAACAACGACAACCGTACCGGCAGCAGCAGCACGGACTATCCCGGCATCGGCAGGTGCGGGTTCTACGCCGCCGGCGGCTCCTGTAGCCCCGCATCCACGTACCACACCTACTACCGTTTCGACCTCGGCAACCTCGGCGGCGCCGTCGTCCACTACGCCCAGCTGAACCTGGAACAGCGCTACTCGGCGAACTGGTCCTGCACCACCACGTACGACGTCACCGCCTATCGCACCGACCGGTTGGCTGATGGCACCGTCTGGGGCAACCAGCCGACCAGACGTGAGTTCCTCGGCAGTCGGCAGATCGGCGGCACCGGCCAGTCGGGGTGCGCGGGGAACATCCCGTTCAACTACGACGTGACCGGCGTCGTCGGCGCCAACGCCGGCCATGACATCAGCTTCCAGATCGCCACCGCCGACGAGAGTGACGTCAACGCGTTCAAGCGGCTCACCACCGGCGCCACCATGGGCATCGAGTTCGACAAGTACCCGGACGTGCCGCAGAACCAGCGCACCGCCCCGGGCACCCCGCGCACCGGCGTGCCGAACGTCCCGGACATCGAGTCGTGCGCTGAGGTGCCGGTCAGCTCCTACGGCTGGATCACCACCAAGGACCTCCAGCTCCGGTCGACGGTCTCCTCTCCGAACCAGGGCCAGTTGACCGAGTGGGTGAGCATCTGGGACCCAGCCTCGTCCACCAAGACCAACGAGGGTTGGAGCGGCTTCGTCTCCACAGGCAACCCGGCAAGCTACGCCTTGCCCTCTGACTTTCTTGAGGACGGCCACTACTACAGCTGGATCACCAAGGGCGACGACGGCCTCCTGCGCGGCAACCCCACCCCGGTCTGCCACTTCCGCGTCGACCTCACGCAGCCGACCCTGTCGCTTCCCGGCGCGCCGGACGGCCCGGCCATCACCGACCTCTCCACGCAGTTCCCGCCCGCGGGCAACGGCCAGATGAGCACGAAGCACGTCGGCCAGACCGGTGAGATCCCCTTCAACGCCGCCGACGCCAAGCCTGCCGGGGGCACCGAGTCGTCAGGTGTGGCCGCCGTGCACTGGAGCTCCAACCCGTGCATGTGCGACCCCTACGTCCAGCACATGTACTTCGGCAGCCTGCCCGCGCAACTGCCCGTGACTGGGCTGTCCGTGACTCCCACCCACTGGGGCACCAACACCGTCTACATCCAGGTCGAGGACAACGCCGGCAACAAGACCCAGGTCACCCCGTACAGCTTCTCCGTCGCGTGGTCTCCGACACCGCTGGCCTACGGTGATGTCTCCGGCGACGGCTACCCGGACATCCTCGCCGCCGGCGACGACGGCCGGCTCCTCGACTACGGCCAGGGCGTCAACTTCGCGGCACCGTCGTCCGCGGCCACACTCGGCCAGGCGCCGGCCGGCACCGCCTGGAAGGACGTGCGCACCAGCCACCGCGGCACGATCGACGGCGGCGACAACGTCGACGCCCTGTTCGTCCACAAAGACCCCACCGCGCCGGACGGCACCGGCGGCGGCAGCGACCTCTTGTACTACCGGAACAACCATCAGGACAACGGGAGGTTCGACGTCGTTGCCACGAAGCTCTACCGGCCCGACTGCCCGGTGAGCGCCGACTCGAACTGCGCGTACTACGGCAGTATCGACTCCTGGGCCACCGTCAGCCAGATCACCCCGGTCGGCTCCGACGACGCCACCCTCAAGCCCACCGATCCCAGCAAGCGCACCGGCGTCCTCGCCGTCGAGCAGGGCAACCTCTGGTACTACCCCAACCTCGGCATCACCAAGAACAACAGTTCTGGCAAGTCCACCTACTTCGGTACGCCGAGAAAGCTCACCAGCGACGGCACCTGGGGCAACTACGACCTGATGGTGCCCGGCAACGCCCTCGCCGACGGCAGGCCCGCGCTCTGGGTACGGGCCCGCAACACCACCACCACGCCCGCGGTGACCGCAGGCGACATCTACCAGTACGCCCTGACCTTCGGAACCGGCACGACGGACGGCGTCAGCTACACCACCGTCACCGGCCTCACCCAGAGTCCCGCCAAGCGCATCATGTCGGGGCTCACCCCGGCGGCGTTCCCGCAGATCGGAGCAGTCGGCGACCTCAACGGCGACGACATCCCCGACCTCTGGGGCTTCGTCGGCTCGACCAGCCGGATCACCACCTGGGTCGGCGTGACAACGGACAAGACCACCAAGACCCCTGTCACCACGCTCAGCCCCCGGGACCGCGAGTGGCTGCTCGACCCGAACGTCATGGGCAAAGACGCAGCCGGCAGCCAGGGCATCCAAGCCAACACAGTCGGCACTGTCACCTGGAGCCCCGACGCGCCCACCTCGCACCTGGCCGGATCCGCCGGCCTTGCCAGCACCGACGGCCTCACCGGCGTCGGAGCGCTCAGCCCGAACATCGCCACCCCCGGCACCACCGGAAGCTACACCGTGAGCGCCTGGGTGAAGATCAACAATCGCAACGACTTCTACACTGTGCTCTCCGAGACGGACCAGCAGCGCAGCCCCTTCTACCTGCAGTACAGCAAGACGTTCGGCACCTGGGCCATGATCGCCACGACCGCTGACGACCCGGCCGCGAGCTATTACGTCGCCACGGCGAAATCCGCCGCCGAAACCGGCAAGTGGACTCACCTCGTCGGGACCTACGACGCGACAAGCAAGATCATGACGCTGTACGTCAACGGAACCTACGCAGGCTCCGCTCCAGTCTCGACAACGTGGGCGTCTACCGGGAACCTCACCATCGGAGCCAACCGCTACCCCGACGGCCACCTCGACAACATGACAGCGGGCAACATCGCCGACGCACGCACCTACCCCTACGCACTCAGCACCGAACAGGTCGCCGCACTCTACGCCAGCTCCTGACAGAGCCACGTGGGAGAAGACCGAAGGAGGGGTCCGGGGCCGACAGGCTCCGGACCCCTCCCATCGTCGTAGTGAGGTGACGAGCCGCCACCTCATCTGACCGGGTGTTCGTGCCCTGGTTCTGAGGCCGGTTTGGGACCTGCCGGAAGCGAGAGTCCCAGAAGGGCGCAGGGATCGCCGCTCCGGGCCCTTCGGGCCTGTGTGCTGGCCGATCAGGAGTTCTGGTAGTACCCGAATTCGTCGACGATCAGGTCGATGTTCCCGTCGCTCTCGTTCCAGAAGTCGACGATGCCGTCGGTGTGCCCGGCAGCCGCCTGGACCAGGTTGGGCACGGTGGCGCCCGCCTGCCAATTGAGCGTGGAGGTGTTGGGTGCGGTGACCGGGAACCTCTGCTCGTCGCGCAGCGAGTTGGGGTCCGGTGACACGGTGAGGTGTCCGGCGTCCGTGGTGTTGGTGACGGTGGCGTTGAGGACGAAGGCGGTGGCGTCCATGCCAGGGCCGAGAACCAGGAAGTGGTTGATACGGGCGGTCACCGGGGCGGGCGACCAGGGCAGAGCGCGCGTGTCCGTGAACCGGGTCGGGGCGATGGGCACGTACGCGCCCTTGGCGGCCGTGCTGTAGTAGCCCACGACGTCCACGATGACGTCGGTCTGCGCCCAACCGCCGTTGAGGACGCGGATGCTGCCGTCGGCTCCGACCGGCACGATGACCGCGTTGGCGATCGTCTGGCCCTGTGTGTAGTTCACGTTCGACGCGTTGGGGGCCTGCTGGCCGCTCGGGTAAACGGTCAGGTGGCCGTCGCTGCGGGGGTTGGTGACAGTGACGTTCAGTGCGACCGCGGTGATGCCGGACGAGGGCAGAAGTCCGCCGGCGTTGCCGGCGATCCGCACCGGGATGGAGCTGCCTGCGGCGACCTGGCTGCGCGCAGCGCCGGTGCCGTCTCGCGTGTCGAGGAGGCGGGCCGGGGCGATGGTCGAGTAGCCGCTCGCCGCCGCCTTCGTGAAGTAGCCGGTGATGTCGGCGATCAGGTCGACCGGGGCCCACCCGCCGTTGTACAGGTCGATGTAGCCGTCGGCGCCGACCGGGACGATGACCAGGTTCGGCACCGTCTGGCCGTTGGTGAAGTTGACGTTCGACGTGGTGGGCCTGGCATCGCCTTCGCCGTACGCGGTGATGAAACCGCCGCTGGCGGTGTTGGTGACGGTGACGTTGAGGACGGCGGCCGTCAGCCCGGACGGGATGCCGCCGTTGCCGACGACCTTCACCCGGGCCGAGTGGCCCGGTTGCACCTGCGCCTGCGGTCCGCCGGTGCCGTCGCGGGTGTCGAGCAGGCGCCGCGGGCCGTACGCCGAGTATTGCGAACCCTGCGTCGACACCTGGACGGAGTTGCTCACCGCGATGCCGAGGTTGTCCGTGACGGTGACCGTGATCGTGTACGTGCCCAGCTTTGCGTACGAGTGGGTCGAGTTCACGGTGCCGTCGCCGTAGAGGCTGCTGCCGGTGGTGGTTCCGTCGCCCCAGGCGACGCTGACGGTGAGCGGCTCGACCGCGCTTGCGATCGTGCTGGTCAGCGAGAACCCGAACACGCTGGTGTTCTTGGCCGCGAGTGCGACCGCGAGGGTGGGGTTGGTGTTGACGAACTCGATGGCGCCGCGAGCGACGTAGGGGCTGTGGCCGAAGAAGTCTGTGGCCAGTTTGCCCGGCGCGTTCGGGTTGGCGGAGTTGAGCGCGGCCGATCCGGGGTGGGGCCAGGCGTCGATGTTGTTGGACTCGTTCAGCCGGAAGAACATGTCGGTCGGCGGGATCGGGTCGATCGTGTCATGGATGCCCTGGGCAGTGCCGGACCGGAACGCGGTGAGTGTCGGGTAGACCGTCTCGGCCCAGCTATAGGGCGGGGTGGCGTCGGAGCCGTAGATGTAGAAGTCGTTGTAGTCAGCCGTGGTGCCGGCGGCCGAGGCGGCGGACACGACGACATCGGGCGCCCAGGACTGGCCGGCCGCGGTGCAGGCGGACTGGTACCCGCCCAGGGCGTAGTCCGTGCCGGGATTCGCGTCCTCGAGCAGGTTGTTCTCGATGGCCACCGCGGATGACGCGCCGTCGATGTCGATGGCCGAATCACAGCCGCGCTGGATCGTGTTGTTCGTGATGTTGAGGCCCGTGACCCCGGTGGCGGTGATCCCCGCTGTCGCCATCACGTCGCTGGCGAGGGTGACGTTGCTCGCGCCGGACGCGATCGTGACCCCTCGGGCACCCGCGGACCAGTAGCCCTCGTCGATGTACGTCCTGCTCACCGTCACGTCGCTGGACGCCCCGTCGACGGTGAGCGTCGTGGCCCCCCTGAAGTTCGGGTTCATCGTCAGGTAGGACGAGTCCACTGAGACCCCGGTGGAGCCGACGACCGCGACGGCCGGCACACCATAGGTAGTGATCATCAGGTTGCTGACCGTCACATTGCTGACGTGGTCCAGAGTCAGGGCGGCATGCGGGCCGCCGCCCTCAATCCACGCCTGGTTACCGATGCCGACGATCGAGATCCCCGATGTCTTGACGGTCACAGAGGCGGCGATGGGGATCATGCCGACTACGTCGACGGTGTCGCCGGGTTGTGCCACATCCACTGCGCTCTGGAGCAAGCAGAATGGATCAGCCTCCGTGCCCGTCCCTGCCGCAGTGGTGCACGGGCGGCTGTTGGTGGCGACGTAGATGATCTTGCCCGAGGTGGCTGTGAGGCTCGACGCGGCAACGGTCGTCTGGCTCGGCTCCCGGACCCGGATCGACTTGCTCGCCGGGCTGATGGCGGTCGTGAAGCCCTCGCCACCAGCCTCGGCCACGGGCATGGCGCTCGCAGGGAGGGAACGGGTCGTTCCAGTTGCAGGGCCTGCCGCGTGGGCCAGGCTCGGTATCAGGGCAACAGTGGCTGCGAATACGGCAGTTGCCGCAACGAGACGGCGGCGGGACACCGGCACCTCAGTTCCTCGGTGGATTCAACTGGTCGTCGCAACACCTCTGTGAGCTGGAGGTTTGCGCATGGGAGTGGGGAATCGGCAGCGGGCGGCTCGGGAGTATCGCGGGCAGATGCCCTCGCCGGGTCGGCCGAGCGTCGCGTGGCGTGAGGACAGGGTCCAGTTCTGGCAGGCGATCGCTCGGGGGCTGAGCTCCGTGGACGCCGCGGCCACGATCAGGGTCTCGCCAGCCGTGGGGTCGCGGTGGTTTCGCCATGCTGGCGGGGTGAATCCCCGTCTCGCCCCGAGCACTTCGGGCCGCTACCTGTCGTTCGCCGAGCGGGAGGAGATTGCCCTGTTGCGGGCTCGGGACCTCGGCGTGCGTGCGATCGCACGGTGCCTGGGGCGTTCGCCCTCGACCATCTCGCGGGAGCTTCGCCGCAACGCCTCGACCCGCACCTACCATCTGGACTACCGGGCCACGCTCGCGCAGTGGCACGCCGAGCGGCGCGCACAGCGGCCGAAGACGGCGAAGCTGGTGACCAACCAGCGCCTGCACGCCTACGTGCAGGACCGGCTGGCCGGCGACGTCGTCCACGCCGCGGACGGCCGGATCGTGGAGGGACCGCAGGTGCCGGACTGGAAGGGCAGGAACAAGCCGCGGCGGCAGGACCGCAGGTGGGCAACGGCGTGGAGCCCGGAGCAGATATCGCGGCGGCTCAGGGTGGACTTCCCCGAGGATGAGTCCATGCGGATCTCCCCGGAAGCGATCTACCAGGCCCTCTACGTGCAAGGACGCGGAGCGCTCAAGCGCGAACTGGTCGCCTGCCTGCGCACCGGGCGGTCCCTGCGCGTCCCGCGAGAACGCACCAGGCAGAGCATCCGCGGGCACGTCACCGCCGACGTGCTGATCAGCGAGCGGCCCGCGGAGGCCGAGGACCGGGCGGTCCCGGGCCACTGGGAAGGCGACCTCATCATCGGCACCGGCCGGTCCGCGATCGGCACCCTGGTCGAGCGCACCACACGGTTCACGATGCTGCTGCACCTGCCGCCGATGGAAGGCTTCGGTTCCGAGCCACGGACCAAGAACGGGCCCGCGCTGGCCGGCCGCGGCGCCGAGGCCGTCAAGGACGCGATCACCGCCACGATCACCACACTGCCCGGACAACTACGCAGGTCGCTGACCTGGGACCGCGGCACGGAACTGGCCCAGCACGCCCAACTGAGCATCGACGCCGGGCTGCAGATCTACTTCGCCGACCCGCACAGTCCCTGGCAGCGCGGCACGAACGAGAACACGAACGGCCTGCTACGGCAGTACTTTCCCAAGGGCACGGACCTGTCCCGCTGGGACACCGACGAGCTCCAGGCCGTCGCCGCCACCCTCAACAGCAGACCCCGCAAGACCCTCGGATGGAAGACACCCGCCGAGGCCCTCAACGAGCACCTACTATCTCTCCAGAAAGCCGGTGTTGCGACGACCGTTTGAGTCCAAGCTCTATGCGGGTGATCAGAATGGACAGCCCGCACAGGCTACAGACCTCCGACAGTCTCGCCAACGGCCCCTGTGATATCCGCCGCCACCGGGCCTGACCTGCGACAGGTAGCGGGGCATGGAACCGCCCACGATCTCTACCCGGCGCGGAGTACCCGTCGGGAACGTCTCGCTCGGGCTTTGGCTGTGTCGCCGCCACCGATGGACCCCGTCGCTGGCGGCGCTCACGCAGGCCATACAAGATGATCTTCCTTGCGTCATCTGGGCCTTGGCTGCTCTGTGTCTGTGAGGTCGGTGCGTACGCGGTGGTCGAGTTTGGCGGCGAGTTCGGCTTGGCGGTCGTCGTCGGAGTGTTGGTAGATGAGGGCGGCGCGTGCGGTGCTGTGGCCCATGCGGACCATGAGGTCTTTGAGGCTGGTGTTCTCCTGGGAGAGGAGGGTGTTGCCGGTGTGTCGCAGGTCGTAGAACGTGAAGTTCGCCGGCATGCCGGGGACGTTGGCGCGGGCCTTGCGGAATGTGCGGACGAAGGTGGAGCGCCTGTAGGGGGCTCCCCGTTCGCCGAGGAAGACGAGTCCGAGTGGGCCGGGTTCGGCGTAGAAGTCCAGGTGTGTGCGCAGCGGTTCGTCGAGGAACGCGGGGAGGTGGACGGTGCGGGTGCCGGCTGTGGACTTGGGGCGGCCGGTGGCGCGTCTGCCGTTACCGAGCTCCGGTGATGCGGAGGTGATCATGATCCGGCGTCGGTGGAGGTCGATGTCCTCGCGTCGCAGGGCTGCGAGTTCTCCGGGGCGGAGGGTGGCGAACGCGCCGAGCAGAACGAGCAGCCGCCACCGGCTGTTGACCTTCTCGGCGAGTGCGAAGACCTGTGCGACGGTGGCGATGCGGCGTTCCGCCGGGTGCTCGCTGCCGGCGCCGCGGATGCGGCAGGGGTTGCGGGTGATGGTCTCGTCGTCGACGGCGGTCGCCATGATCGCTTTGAGCAGTCGGTAGGCCTTGGCGGCGACGGTGGGTCCGCGGGTGCCGCGTTGTTCGGTGTTCCAGTCCCGGACCTTGGCGAAGGTGATGCGGGTGACGGGCGTGGTGCCGAAGGCAGGCAGGATGTGGGCCTTCAGCAGGCGCTGGTAGAGGCCGCGGGTGGTGGGCATCAGGGGGCGGTTGTCCATCCAGTCCTTGGCGTAGTCCTTGAACAGGACGCCCTTGAGCGGGGAGGCGCTCGGTGTGCGGCTGCCGTGTGCGAGGTCCGCCTGGACGAGGGCGAGCCAGGTCATGGCGTCGAGTTCGGTGTCGAAGGGTTCCGGGGACCGCTGGGTGCGGCCGTTGCGGTCGGTGTAGGTCGCGCTCCAGCGACCGGACCGATACTGGCGGACGTTGCCGAACCGGCGGCGGGTCTTCATTTTGCGAGGCATGGCAGGCCATCTCGGACGGCAGTCACCGGACCCAGAAAGGGCCGAGGTCGGCGGATCGCCCGGGGTGCCGATAGGGCAGCTCGACCGGTCGTGGCGCGGGGTGTTCGGACGCTGGGGGCCCCTGGCTGCAGAAAGTGCTCTTCTATTATTAAGTCATGTCCATGACATGTTTGCCACTCGGTCATCGTGGGAGCGCGCCGTTCGGCCGTCGCGCGAGTGGGTGCAGCCTGTGCTCACGGGCGCAGGCTTGCCGACCGCCTGGCCGGCGCGGCCTGTCCAGGCGGACCGCTGGATCCCGCAGGGGTCCTGCGCGGCGACCCTTGGGTCGACGAATCGAAACGTCCGTGAAGCGTCGTGCACGACTACTGCACCTGTAAGGGCGGTACGCCGCGGTCAGCGGCAGCCAAGGATTTCATGATCCAAAGGCCCTCGGGTCGGGGCCCGCGTGGCCCGCGACCTGCGGAAATGCCGATTCTGAGGCAAGGGATTCCCAAGCTTAGAGCGCGAGTTCGATTCTCGTCGCCCGCTCCATAAGGAAAACCCCAGGTCAATGGCCTGGGGTTTTTGCATGGTTCGGGACCGATCCGGTTCGGCCGGTCCTACGATCGGCGGGTGGTTACCGCGACCGCGCAGGTGCTGCGCATTCTTCCTGGAAGCTTTTGTGTCGAGCGGGCCGTCGACGAATCGGCGGCGCTGGAATCGGCCCGGATCTCCCTGGTACGGGCTCCCGAGGGGCTGACCGTGGTGCGGGAGGTGGACGGGCGGGCGGGTGACGGCTCCGTCGAGCGGTGGCGGGCGCTCTACAGTGGGGACTCGGCCCACGCGCTGGACCTGCCGGGCGTGTTGTCGCTGCTCATCGCACCGTTGGCGGCTGCGGGAGTGCCGGTGTTCGTGGCCTCGACGTACGGCGCCGACCTGGTACTGGTCCCCGAGTTGCGGCTGGCCGACGGGCTGGCGGCGCTCCGCTCGGCCGGACACCGGGTCGACGACCGGGCCGCCGACGTGCCCCGTACGCCTGGGAGTTGATGAGGATGCGCAAGAGCGCCGCGGTGCGGATCGACGCGATGCTGGAGGACCTGCGGACGCTGGTGGAGGTCGAGTCCCCGTCACGTGACCTCGAAGCGCTGAGCGCCTCGGCCAAGACCGTGGCGTCGGTGATCGAGAGCCGGCTCGGCGGGCGGGCCGAGCTGGTGCAGGGCGGGGCGGGGCCGCACGTCCACTGGTCGGGTGGGGGCGATCCACGGGTGCTGGTCCTCGGGCACCACGACACGGTGTTCCCGCTCGGCACGCTCGCCCGGCGTCCCTTCCGGGTGGCGGCCGGACGCGCCACCGGGCCCGGGGTCTTCGACATGCTCGGCGGCCTGGTGCTGGCCGTGCACGGCCTGGCGGCGCTGGACGACCTGAGCGGGGTGGAGATCCTGGTGACCGCCGACGAGGAGGTCGGCTCCGCCACCTCCCGCGCCCTGATCGAGGAGCGGGCGCTGGCCTGCGGTGCGGTGCTGGTGTTCGAGGGCGCGGCCGACGGCGGCGGGGTGAAGACCGGCCGCAAGGGCTGCGGCACCTTCACGGTGTCCGTCACGGGACGGGCCGCGCACGCGGGGTTGGAGCCGGCCACGGGGGTGAACGCGCTGGTCGAGGCGGCCCACCAGGTGCTGGCGATCGCGGCGCTCAGCCGGCCGGAGACCGGGACGACGGTGACCCCGACCATCGCCACGGCGGGGACCACGGAGAACGTCGTGCCGGCGGAGGCGACGGTGACCGTCGACGTCCGGGTCGAGACCGCCGAGGAGAAGGAGCGGATCGAGTCCGCCTTCGCCGCACTGCGCCCGCACCTCGCCGGAGCCGAGCTCACGGTGCACGGCTCCGTCGGCCGGCCCCCGATGCCGCAGGCGGCGTCGGAGCGCCTGTTCGGGCTCGCGCGCCGGCTCTCCCCGGGCCTGCCGGGCGTCACGGTAGGCGGCGGCAGCGACGGCAACTTCACCGCCGCCCTCGGCATACCGACGCTCGACGGCCTCGGCGCGGTCGGCGGCGGCGCCCACGCCGACCACGAGTACGTACTGGTCGACGAGCTGGCACCGCGGGCCCGGCTGGTGACCGGACTGGTCCGCGCGATCCGCGACGGGGCCGTCCCGGCGGGCGAGTGAGGTTCCCGGGTCCCGTAGCCCTCCCCGGGTCGCGCAACCGTCCCCCGCTCCCGTAACCCTCCCCGGGTCCCACAACCGCCCCCCGCTCCCGTAACCCTCCCCGGTCCATGGGTGTGTGTGGGGAATATGCTGGGAAGTCAAGATCATTGGGGGACAACGGACTTGCTGTGACGGATGCGCGGAGGCTGCCGTGGGCGTGTGTGTGATCGGTGCGGGGCTGTCGGGGTTGGCGGCTGCGTACGCGCTCCGGGAACGGGGGGTGGAGTTCGTCTGCGTCGAGCGCGCGGCGGACGTGGGCGGCCTCTGGCGGCTGCCGGGAGCGGGCGAGCCGGGCCCGGGCTACCGCTCGCTGCACCTGAACACGGCGAAGCAGCTGACCGGGTACGCGGCCTGGCCGATGGGGGAGGAGCTCGGGCAGTACCCGCGGCACGACGAGATGGCGGCCTACCTGCGCGGGTTCGCGGAGTGGGCGGGCCTGCTCCCGCACATCGAGCTGCGCACCGAGGCGGTATCGGTCCGTCAGGACGCTTACGGCGTATGGACGGTGGTGACCCGGGACGCGCGGGGAACGGAGGCGGTGCGGCAGTTCGACCAGGTGGTGGTGGCGTCCGGGCACCACTCGGTGCCGCTGCTGCCGGACCCGCTGCCGCGCGGGGCGGAGTCGTTCACCGGGCGGATCCTGCACTCGATGGACTACCGCGACGGCCGGGACTTCGAGGGTCAGCGGGTCGTGGTGGTGGGGCTGGGGGCGTCCGCGGTCGACATCGCCTCGGACCTGTCCCGGCACGCGGCGCGGACGGTGCTCTCGGTCCGCCGGGGCCTGCACGTCGTGCCGAAGCAGCTGTACGGCATATCGTCCGACCTGATCGCGGACGCGCCGTGGTTCGGCGCCAAGTCGCTGGAGGAGCAGCGCGAGTTCGTGGAGCAGGCGCTGCTGGTGGCGCGCGGCAAGCTGTCGGACTACGGGCTGCCCGAGCCGGACCACCGGATCTTCTCGTCGGCGGTGACGATCTCGGACGAGATCCTCAGCCGGATCCGGCACGGCGCCGTGCTGCCGCGGCCCGGGATCGAGGCGCTGGCGGGCTCCACCGTCCGTTTCACCGACGGGAGTTCGGCGGAGGCGGACGCGATCGTGTTCTGCACCGGGTTCGGCTGGCGGTTCCCGTTCCTGCCGGAGGGCCACCCGGCGGGCGGCCAGGGGCGGGTGCGGCTGTACCGGCGGGTGGTGGCGCCGGACCAGCCGGGGCTGTGGTTCCTCGGCCTGATCCGCCCGGTGGGGTCGATCACCCGCCTGGTGGAGGCTCAGGCCGATTGGGTGGCACGGCTGTTGACGGGCGAGGCGGCGCTGCCGGCCGCCGACGTGATGCACAAGGAGATCGACGCCTACCTGTCGGGCATCGAGGCCCGGTACGGCCTCGCGACGGGTTCGTCGGTCCAGGTCGATGTCCGCGCGTACCTGCGCGAGCTGCGCGAGGGGTAGCGGCCGCGCGCTCACCTGCGGCGGCCGGGCCGCAGCGGAGGGATCGGGGCGCGCGTGGAGTGTGCGGCTTCACGCGGCGTCCCGCTGCTGCGGCCCGATGACGGTCGGGGCTGGCGTCCCGATCAGGCGGCGGGCGGCCGGACCCGGTAGGCCTCCGAGGAGAGGTAGGTGGTCACCCGGGGCGGGTGGCCCTGCTGGTGGGCCAGGGCGAGGTGGGCGATCAGGCCCACGCCGCTCTCGAGCGGGCGCGGCGTGACGGCCGGAAGAGCCTCGCGCAGGGGCGTCGGGTCGATGCCGTAGCGGTCCAGCAGGACCACCGTGCGGTCGAGCACCTCGCCGTCGTGCCGGGCGTAGTCGCGGACCGGGAGGTACAGGGTGAAGCCGCTGGGCAGGCCGTCGGCGGCGCCGGTGAAGGCGTGGCAGGTGAGCACCGGGCGTCGGTCCAGCCGGGTGTGACGGTCCGCCGGGAGGCCGGCGGCGGTGCGCAGGAAGGACTCGAGTTCCGCGGGGTTCGGGCCGCCGGCCATCGTGCTCAGGGCACCGACGGCGGACGGGGCCAACCCGGGGTGGGAGGTGTAGAACTTGACCCGGGGCTGCTCCCAGTCGCCGAGGTCGAGGGCGAAGAAGACCAGCCGGTCGTGGCCTGGCAGTGCGTCCAGAGCGCTGGTGCGGCCGAGCCGGTGGAGCGCCTCGCGGAAGGTGGCGGCCTGGTGCTCGGGGCCGCGGGCGGCGGGGTTGAGGTAGACCTTCATCCGGGGGACGCCGCCGGGCAGCAGTTCCAGTGCGAGCCAGAGTGCGAACGCGCCGTGCGGGCGGTCGGGGAAGAAGAGGTCCTCGACGGCGTCGAGCGGGCCGGTGGAGATGTTCCAGCGCTGGGCGAGGGCGCGGACGGCGAGCAGGCCGGCCCGTCCGGACTCGGCCAGTGATCCGAGGCCGCTGGCGGGCTCCAGCAGAACCCGGAGGGTGGGGGCCGCGCCGACGGCGAAGGAGAGCGAGAACTCGACCGGGGTGTGGTCGTCCGACAGGAACGACGGCGTGCCGGGCGCCAGGTCGAGCGGGCGGTCGGCGACCGGGCCCAGCGCCTCGGTGAGAGCCCGCGCGTACGCGGCGGAGTCCGCGGCGCCCAGGCCCGCCTGGGCGCACAGGGGCAGCAGTTGACGGACCGTGTGGCCGCCGACGGTGCGGCCGACCGCCGGCCCCCCGGATCTGCGGCGCGGCGCGGCGTCGCGCGGTCCGACCGGACGGGGGACGGGCGTGGAAAGGAGATACCCGCCCCCAGGGGCGGGTATCGGAGGGTGCGACGGGGCGGGGTGTTGAACGGCGGCGTCCCTGGAGGCCTGGTCCATGACACCCTCCTTGTCCTCGAGTCATCAACAACACACGGCATATCGCCTGGGCAATTGCGCTGCTGAATACCCGTCATGTTGAAGATTCATGCGGTTAGGGCGAGTTGGGAACTGTTGTGAACATCACTTGGTCAACCAGTTGAGGAACTGGCTCCAACGCCCCACCTTCTCGGGCGCGGTGGCGGGCTCCGCCCGCGTCGGTTCCTCACGGGCGGGCTGACCGGGCGGCCTGGTCGCGGTGAACCGGGTGGGCAACGTGGTGAGGCCGCGGCTGAACGCGCCGGGCCGCCAGGTCAGGCTCTCCTCCGGCACCGCCAGCTCGATGTCGGGCAGCTGGTTGAAGAGGTTCTCGACCGCGTTCATGGTGATCTGCCGCGCCGGGTCCTTGGACGGGCAGGCGTGCGGACCGGCGCTCCACGCGAGGTGCGCCCGGCTGCTCGCCTGGCGCTCGGCGGCCAGGATCGGGCTGCTGTTGGCGGCGGCGAAGCTGACCATCAGCAGGTCGCCCGCGCGCACCTGCCGGCCGGCGAACTCCATGTCGGTGGCCGCGTAGTGCGGTGCGAGGTTGGCCACCGGCGGGTTCTCCCACAGCGTGTCGTCGATCGCCTCGTCGATCAGACCGCCCTGGTGGGCGTACGCGTCGTGGGTGAGCAGCCGGTGCAGGGAGTTGCCGATCAGGTTGCTGAGCGGCTCGGCGCCGGCACTGAGCAGCAGGGCGACCTGGTGCACCAGCTCGTCGTCGGTGAGCTGGGCGGGGTGCTGCATCAGCCAGGAGGTGACGTCGTCGCCGGGCCGGGCGCGCTTGAGCGCGACCAGTTCGCCGACCGCGCCGAACAGCACCTCGGCGGCCTTCTCCGGCTTGATGCCGTCGAACATGTTGGAGATGCCGTAGTGCACCCGGTCGCCCATGTCGGCGGTGCAGCCGAAGAGTTCGTTGAAGACGAACAGCGGCAGCTGGCGGGCGTAGCCGCCGGCCAGGTCCACCGAGCCGCGGTAGCCGAACTGGGAGATCAGGAAGTCGGAGGCCTGCCGGGTGCTGCGGGCCAGCCGGCGGGGGTCGACCCGGGCCATGCTGTCGGTGATCGCCTGACGCAGCCTCAGGTGCTCGGCGCCGTCACTGAACATGGCGTTCTGGCGGTACGCGAGCAGCGGGACCACCGGGCTGTCCATCGGGATCCGGCCCTCGGCGAAGTCCCGCCAGCGGCGGGAGTCCTTGCGGAACGAGGCCGAGTCCTGCAGCAGCTGCAGCGCCGCCGAGTACTCGGTGACCAGGGTCGCGTCGACCCCGGGTGCCAGCTCGACGGGCGCGCTGGGGCCGTAGTGCCGCAGGTACGAGTAGTACGTCTGCGGGTCGGCCGCGAACTCCGGCCCGTACAGCGGCACCCGGCCGCCGAAGGCCGGGCACCCGGGCGGGGGTACCGGGGCTGAAGAACGAGCGTCCATGACTGCCTTGCTCCTAGCTGGCGCGGTCCAGCAAATAGCGGACGAGTGTGGTGAGGGCGGCGGCCGACGACTTCTCGTCGCGCGCGTCGCAGGTGACGACCGGGGTGTCGTCGAGCAGGTCGAGTGCCTCGCGCAGTGCTGCCTCGGCCCGGTCCGGGTTGCCGTCGAAGTGGTTGACGGCGATCGCGTAGTCCAGGCCGTACTGCTCGATCAGGTCGATCACCGGGAAGGAGTCGGCGAGCCGCTCCGGGTCGACCAGGATCAGCGCGCCGAGCGCGCCCCGCGCCATGTCCTCCCACATCTGGACGAAGCGCATCTGGCCGGGGGTGCCGAACAGGTAGAGCACCACCCGCTCGCTGATGGTCAGTCGGCCGAAGTCCATGGCCACCGTGGTGGTGGTCTTGCCCTTGACGCCTTTGAGGTCGTCGATCGCCTCGGCGGCCTGGGTCATCGTCTCTTCGGTGGACAGCGGCTCGATCTCGGAGATCGACCCGATGAACGTGGTCTTGCCCACCGCGAAGTGGCCGACGACGAGGATCTTCACGGCCGTCTGGGTGGCTCCGCCGGAGACGTAGTCCTGCTCCTCAAGGCTGCGAACCTCAGCCGAACTTGGCGTGGAGTCCATTGAGCACCTCCTCCAGGATGTCCCTGTCGGCGAACCGGGCCCGCGGCACCGGCGGGCGGGTGATCACGTGGCCGGCGTCCCTGAGCGAGGCCAGCACGATCCGCACCACACCCAGCGGCAGCCGGGTGTGGCCGGCGAGTTCGGCGACCGAGAGGTAGCCGGCGGAACAGATGTCCAGCAGGCGCTGCTCCTCAGGCGTGAGCCGGGCGGCCCGATGCCCCGGTTCGGGGGCGGCGGTGACCAGGGTGATCAGCGACAGCTGTTGCTCGTCCGGCAGTTCGCGGCCTTTGGTGATGACGTAGGCGCGGACTAAGCCGGTGGACTCGTACTCGAGGTCCTCGGGGTTGGTCACCTGCGAACTCCTAGGTCCTCGCGCGGCGGTGCGGCCAGGAACTTGCCCAACTGGCCGACCAGTTGCTGCATCCGGAAGGTGATGTCCTGCATGTCGACGTCCGGCGAGGCCGAGACGCCCAGGTAGGCGCCCTCACCCGCGGAGATCAGGAAGACCCAGCCGCCGTCGAACTCCACGAGGGTCTGCTGCCAGCGCTGGGTGGGGTTGTCGCAGAAGAAGCCGAGCGAGCGGCTCAGCGACTGCACGCCGCTCATCGCGGCGGCGACCCGGTCCGCGTTGTCCTTGCCGATGTCCCTGGTGCGGGCCATCAGCAGACCGTCCGCGGAGATCAGGACCGCGTGCAGGGCCCCGGGAATCTCCAGGGCGCTGTCGAGCATCCATGACAGATCGTCGTTCACGAGAACTCATGCCCTTCGCTGCTTGCACCGCGGGTGCTGTTGGTCGGGTCCGCGTCGTCCCGGAGGGTGGCGCGACCGGACCGGGTGCCGCGCTGGAAGGCACCCATGATCGCCGCGGTCTCCGCGCCGGTGCGGTGAGCGGCGGGCTGGGCGGGCGCGGCGTACGGTGCGGCGTACGGATCGGTGGCGTACGGGTCGGCGGTGGGCGGCACGATCGCCATCGGCCGCTTGCGGCGCCGCAGCGGCAGCCCGTCGGCGGTCGAGCCGATCGGCTCGGCGCCGGGCGCCGGGATCGCGGCGGCGGGCGCGGCCGCGGGCATCGCCGCCGGCACGTGGGTGGGCACGGAGCCGTGCACGGCGTTGTGCACGACGTTGTGCGCGGCCGGGGCCGGAACCCGCTTGTCCGGCATGCCGGTGAGCAGCTCGTGCGGCAGCAGCAGCACGGAGCGCACACCGCCGTACGGCGAGGAGGAGTCCACCGACACCTCGAAGCCGAAGCGCTCGGAGAGCACGCCGATCACCGCGAGGCCGAACTGCGGAGGGTTGCCGAGCCCGGCCACGCCGGTGACCCGCTCGGTGATCAGCAGCCGCTCGGCGCGGGCGCGTTCCTCGTCGTTCATGCCGACGCCGGCGTCGTCCACCACGATCACCACGCCCTTGGGCACGGTGCGGATGTTGATCTCCACCACGGTGTCCGGGCTGGAGTAGCTGGTCGCGTTGTCCAGCAGCTCGGCCAGGGCCAGCGCGACCGGCTCGACGGCGCGGCTGGAGATCCCGAAGTCGACCTGCGAGAGGATCTCCACCCGGCGGAAGTGCCGGATGCGGCCCTGGGCACTGCGCACCACGTCGTACACCGAGGCGACGTCGCGGTGCCGACCCAGCCAGCCGCCGCAGAGCACCGCGATCGACTGGGCGCGCCGGCCGAACTGCGAGTTGGTGTGGTCGACCTCCATGAGGTCCTGCAGCATCACGGACTCGCCGTACTTGCTCTGCAGGCGCGACAGGATCAGCTGCTGCTCCGCGGCGAGGCCCTGCAGGGTCCGCATTGCGGACTTCAGCACGGTTTTTGTCGCTTCGTCAGCTTGCTCCTGAGCCGCGGCCACCGACTGCGTATAGTGGTGTTCGAGGTCGGAGTAGTGCTCCCGAAGCCCGCCGATCTGCTCCCGCAGTGCCGCTGACGCCTTGCGCTGGCGAACGACGACGACGGCCGCGGCGACGAGGACCAGGACGAGAACCCAGAGCAACGGGTTCGCTGTGTATTTCGTCATAAGACTCTCTTCAGGCGACTGGCGGCCGACTGCTGAATCCCCGCCATCGCAGGGTGAACCCGCCGCTCCCCCAAGCGGGATGATCGTATCATCGGGCGAACAGGTGACCGATCCGCTGCCGGGACGTGAAGTTCCGTCTCATCCGCGATGGACAAAGGCAGTTGGAAGCCCAGGTCAAACACCGTGCGGCGGGCTGAACGACCGTCAGTTCCGACGGTGATGCGCCGTCAGGTGAGGTAAAGGTGGAGGTCCCGAGTGTGACGACCGTCGCACGACCGATCGGTCGGCGGCTCGCCGGGTCTCGGGGCGAAACGCCGGAATGCTTCGCCGTCGGCCGATCGGAACGGTCGCCGGTGAAGCCGGCCCGCGAATTCACCGGCCGGGGATTTCGGGAAAGGCGAAAGCGCGGCCGGTGAAGACTCCGGAATTCGGGAAACGCCCGGGTAGGGGTGGATCGCGGCGCCGGGTGCGGGCCGCGCGGACCGACTGCTCCCCGCCGTTCCACATGATGAGACACGGTCAAGTGGATGCCGGTGGCCCGGCCCCGGAGGCGTCCCAGCTGGCGAGAATGCGGAGGAAGTCATTCGGGCACCGAGGGCCCTGCGCTAGGGTCCGGAAAGCGCGGCCCGGCCCGAACCGCCCCCGCGCCGCCTCCGGGAGTCAGCGGCGACTCCGCATCGCTGCCCGACCTCCCCGGGTCATTTCCGCCGCCCGCTCCCGGCGCCGGTCACCCGGGGCCGAAGGCAATTCCGCGAGGATTCGGACGGCGTTCCGGTCCGTCACGCGCGCCCGCCGCGCCGAGCCCGAGGTCTGAGCATGGAACCCACCTACGTGTACCTCGCCGGGATCGACAACTCCGGCCCCCAGCACTGGCAGTACCGCTGGCACGCCGCCCAGACGAACGCCGTCTGGGTCGAACACGCCTCCTGGGACGCCCCGGTGCGCGACCTCTGGGTCGCCGACCTGGACGCGGCGCTGCGGAGCATCGACGGCCCCAAGCTGATCGTCGCGCACAGCCTCGGCTGCTCGCTGCTCACCGAATGGGCCGCCGACCACGCCGACAGCGCGATCACCGGCGCCTTCCTGGTCGCCGCGCCCGACCCGCACGGCCCCCACTTCCCCACCGCCGCACAGGGGTTCGGCACCCCGCGGCTCGCCCCGCTGCCGTTCCCCACCGTGCTGGTGGCCAGCGCCGACGACCCCTACAGCTCACCCGCCCACGCCCGCACCACCGCCACCGCCCTCGCCGCCGACCTGGTCGAGGCCGGCGCCCTCGGCCACCTCAACCCCGCCTCCGGCCTCGGCGACTGGCCGACCGGCCGCGCCCTGCTCGCGCAGCGCCTGTACCGGTGACCCGAGGCACTACGCCGAACCTGCTCTGACGGGTCCTCAACCCACGGTCCACCACACGATGCGGAGGGCGTACAGCCCTTCGCTATCGTGAACGCGTCCAGGTCCCGCCGCTCCCGCGAGGTTCCGATGCGCCCCCGCAGTGTGCTGATACCCGCTCTCGGTGCCGTCCTGCTGCTCGGTGCGACCGCCGCGCCGCAGGCAGTCGCGCTGCCCGCCGACTACCGGGTCGGTATCCAAGGCGCTCCGACCCAGGTGGTGATCGGCGCGGACCCGGTGGACTTCCAACTGGTCCTCGCCAACGCTGAGTCCACGCCCCGCGCTGCCTACGTCTACCTGCAGATCGCCGACCAGGCGAAGACCCTGTACGCGGAGAACGAGAGCGTCGACTACCGCGACCCGCGCACCGCCGACCACCCGTGGCGCGCGGCCACCGCGTTCATGCCCGAGGAGAACCACCAGCCCGGCCCGCGGCTCGGCCTCGGCAACTGGGAGATGACCAGCGAGTGGAAGGCCTGGCCACCGATCCCGCTGCCTGCCAAGTCGACCGTCACCATCCCGGTCCGGCTCGCCGTGCACGGCGCCGTGCAGCCCGGCCCCGCCACGATGGTGCTCTCCACCGAGTGGATCGACCCTGCCGCCCCGGTCATGGACGGCGGCGGTGGGATCCGGGTGCGCACCGAGCCGGTGCCGCTGCGGTTCGCCGCCGCACCCGCCCAGAGCCCCACGCCGACGCCGTCGCCGTCGCCGTCGCCGACCATCAGCCCGAGCGGTGGCCCGACCGAGTCCCCGACCGCATCGTCGACCGCCTCCAGGTCCGCTGTGACCCCGACCGCCCCGGCAGGTCCAGGGCTCGCCGAAACCGGCGGTGGCCAGGGCTCCACCGTGTTCGCCCTCGCCGGCGCCGCGCTGGTCCTGCTCGGCGCGGTTGTCCTGGTACTGCTGCGGCGCCGCGACCGCCGGCGCTGATAGGCGTCAGATGCTCAGGCTGCGGGCGTAGTTGACGCCGTTGAAGAGTTCCATCACCTGGTGCGGGGAGCTGACCGGGATGGAGGTGGTGTGGTAGCGGCCGCCGCCGGTGACGGTGATCTGGACGTGGCCGACGGTGTGGCGCTCCTTCATCAGGAGGAAGAGCAGGCCGAGCAGGCAGAAGACGAAGAAGACGATCGCCAGCACGATGCCCGCCGGGGCGATCCGCTCCTCGGTGCGGGACAGGTCGGTGACCGTCCACACCGCGCCGCGCAGCGGGATCGGACCGGCCGGGGTGAGGATCTCGGTGCTGGTCACGATGATGTCGCCGAGCACCACCAGCGGCTGCCCGGGCGCCGCGGCCGCCGGACCCGGCGCCGGGTACCCGTAGGCGACGGGGGAGGCGGGGGCCTGCGGGTAGCCGTACTCGGGCGAGGGGTGCGGGTAGCCGTAGACGGGGGCGCCGCTCGGCGGCGCGGCCGGCGGCGGTGGCGTGGTCGGGGGCGTGCTGGGCGGCGGCGGCACGTTCTGCTTGCGCAGCGGGTCGTGCGGTGGCTGCGGAGTGGTCATGGATCGGTCTTCCCCCGTGGTGAGTGATGGCCGCAGTCTCCCGCATTCCGCCGCCGAGTCGCGAGCCCCGGCGGAGCTTTCCGGCCGCCGCCGACGTCCCGAGTGGGCCGCCGAGGGGATTTCGCCACCCGTGTGGCCCAGCCCGGATCGTGGCGTTCCGCTGCCGTCCTCACACTGAGTGACGGGGGCGGACTCCAACGGAAAAGGGCAGCGTCATGAACATCGGTCTTCGTCGGATCGCCATGGCCGCCGTGGTGGCCTCGCTCGGAATCGGGCTCACCGCGTGCGGCAGTGCCAAACAGTCGAGCGGCTCCTCGGGCAGCGGCAGCGCCGGGGGGGCGGTGAAGATCGGCCTGCTGCTGCCGGAGTCCAAGACCACCCGGTACGAGCAGTTCGACAAGCCGCTGATCGAGGCGAAGATCAAGTCGCTGGCGCCGAACGCGCAGATCGACTACTACAACGCCAACCAGGACGCCACGCTGCAGCAGACCCAGGTCGACACCGCGCTGACCAAGGGCGACCAGGTGCTGATCCTGGACGCGGTCGACTCCAAGGCGATCCAGTCCTCGGTGCAGAAGGCGCACGACGCCGGCGTCAAGGTGGTCGCCTACGACCGGCTCGCGCAGGGCCCGGTCGACTCCTACGTCTCCTTCGACAACCACAAGGTCGGCCAGCTGCAGGGCGAGGCGCTGGTCGCCGCGGTCGGCAGCAAGGCGGGCGCCGGCCAGATCATCATGATCAACGGCTCCCCGACCGACCCGAACGCCGCCGACTTCAAGGCCGGCGCGCACAGCGCGATCGACGGCAAGCTGAAGATCGGCAAGGAGTACGACACCCCGCAGTGGGACCCGAACACCGCCAACCAGGAGGCCGCCGCCGCGATCACCGCGATCGGCGCGCCCAACGTGGTCGGCGTCTACTCCGCCAACGACGGCATGGCCGCGGGTATCGCCACCGCGCTGAAGGCCGCCAACCTGAGCGTCCCGCTCACCGGCCAGGACGCCCAGCTCGACGCGGTCCAGCGGATCCTGGCGGGCACCCAGACCATGTCGATCTACAAGCCGTACAAGCCGGAGGCGGACGCGGCCGGCGCGATGGCGGTGGCGCTGGCCCAGGGCAAGAGCCCGGAGGCCTCGCTGAACCCGACCAGCTCCACCAACGGCAGCGGCAACAAGGTGGCCGCGCTGCTGATCGCGCCCACCGTGCTCACCAAGGACAACATCAAGACCACCGTGGTCGCCGACGGCCTGTACACCGTGCCGCAGATCTGCACCCCGGACTACGCCGCGGCCTGCCAGGCTGCCGGGCTCCAGTAATCACCCTCACTCGTAAAGGAGTTGGTCGCGGTGGCGGGTGAGACCGTACTGGCGCTGCGCGGGATCTCGAAGCGGTTCGGCGCCGTCCAGGCGCTCACCGACATCGAGTTGGAGGTGCATACCGGCGAGGTGGTCGCCCTGGTCGGGGACAACGGGGCCGGCAAGTCGACCCTGGTGAAGGCCATCGCCGGGGTCTACCAGCCCGACGAGGGCGAGATCGAGTGGGAAGGGCGGCCGGTGTCGATCCACCGGCCGCAGGACGCCCAGCACCTCGGCGTCGCGACCGTCTACCAGGACCTCGCGCTCTGCGACAACCTGGACGTGGTCGGCAACCTGTTCCTCGGCCGGGAGCTGCGGCACTTCGGGCTGGTGCTGGACGAGGTCGCCATGGAGAAGCGCTCCCGGACGCTGCTGGACACCCTCTCGATCCGGATTCCCAGCGTGCGGATCCCGATCGCCTCGCTCTCCGGCGGTCAGCGCCAGGTGGTGGCGATCGCCCGCGCACTGATCGGCTCGCCGAAGGTGGTGATCCTCGACGAGCCGACCGCCGCGCTCGGCGTCGAGCAGACCGCGCAGGTCCTCGACCTGGTGGAGCGGCTGCGCGACCAGAACCTCGGGGTGATCCTGATCAGCCACAACATGGCCGACGTGATGGCGGTCGCGGACACCGTCGCGGTGCTCCGACTCGGCCGCAACAACGGGGTGTTCGACAAGCGCTCCACCAACCAGGAACAGATCATCTCGGCCATCACCGGCGCCACGGACAACGCCGTGACGCGCCGTCAGGCCCGTGGCACGGAGGGCGGCCAGTGAGCGGCAACATCCCCGACCCGGACGGCGGCCGGCACCACCCGCTGCCCGAGGACACCATGCCCAAGGGCGGCGTCAACGCCCCCGTCCCGGTGGCCGCCGACGCCACGCCCGCGATCGACCCGCGGCTGATCGTCCGGCAGGAGGGCGTCAAGGGCTACTTCATCGAGTTCAAGCGCCGGGTGACCAGCGGCGAGCTGGGCTCGGCGCCGGTGGTGATCGCGCTGATCGTCATCTGGGCCGTGTTCGGCTCGCTGAACAGCAGCTTCCTGTCGGCGCAGAACCTGTCCAACCTGTCCCAGCAGATCGTCGGCACCGGCATGATCGCGCTCGGCGTGGTCTTCGTGCTGCTGCTCGGCGAGATCGACCTGTCGGTCGGCTCGGTCAGCGGCCTGTGCGCGGCGATCTTCGCGGTCATGAACGTCACCCACGGGGTCAACCAGTGGGTGGCGCTGCTGTCGGCGCTCGTCGGCGGCGCGCTGGTCGGCCTGATCCAGGGCTTCTTCTTCGCCAAGGTCGGCGTCCCCGCCTTCGTGGTCACCCTGGCCGGCAACCTCGGCTGGAACGGCCTGATGCTGCAGATCCTGGGCTCCACCGGCACCGTCAACCTGTCCGGCAAGGACATCGTCTCCAAGCTGTACAGCACCATCTACGGGCAGCAGGCCGCCGCCTACGGCGCGGCCGCGGTCGGGGTGCTGCTGTTCCTCGGGTCCTCGCTGCTGGACGCCCGGCGCCGGCGCACCGCGGGCGTGCCCTACCGGACCATGACCGACATCCTGATCCGCACCGGGGCGCTCGCGGTGGTGGGCTTCCTGGCGGCGTACACCCTGAACCAGTACAAGGGCCTGCCGCTGGCGCTGCTGATCTTCGTGATCTTCGTGGTGGTGCTGGAGTTCGTGCTGCGCCGCACGCCGTACGGCCGGAAGGTGTTCGCGCTGGGCGGGAACATCGAGGGCGCGCGGCGGGCCGGCATCAACGTGTCGGCGATCCGGATCACGGTGTTCATGATCTGCTCGACCATGGCGGCGATCGGCGGTCTCTTCCTGGCCGCGCAGATCCAGTCGGCCTCGCAGACCTCCGGCGGCGGCAACCTGCTGATGAACGCCATCGCGGCGGCCGTCATCGGCGGCACCAGCCTCTTCGGCGGACGCGGTTCCACCTGGTCGGCGCTGCTGGGTGCGCTGGTGATCGGCTCGATCCAGTCCGGGATGAACATCCAGGGCCTGAGCAACGCCATCCAGTTCATGATCACCGGCGCGGTGCTGCTGGCCGCGGTGGTCATCGACTCGCTGGCGCGGCGGACCCAGAAGGCGGCCGGCCGAGCCTGAGCCGTTCGCGGCAGCGCGATCCCCGGGGCCCTGGTTCGGGCTCCGGGGGTCGCTGCGTTCAGTGGCCGTTGATCAGCGCCAGGTGGACCACGGTGACCTGGGCCAGGTCCAGGGCTGCGTCCCGGCGGTGCCGGCGGGCCTCGGCCGACTCGGCGCGCTCGATCGCCTCGCGGCGGGCGTCGTCCTCGGCGGCGGCGTCCACGATGAACAGGTGGCGGCCGGAGCGGACCGTGGTGGCGTGCGGGATCTCGACGCACCAGCGGTGGCGGCTCTGCGTGGCGTACATCGGCCTTCCTCTCCCGGCGCGTGTCCCGAACCGGCCCATGAGGTACTGCTGTGGCCACGATAGGTATAGGCCAATTCGTCCGTCAAGAAGCCGAGCAGGACGATAAATAATCCTTTCCGCGGCACAAATCGGCTCCGGATTCGGTACCGTTCCGTTCATGACAGCTCCAGCCCCCGCCCCCTCGGCGCGCCGCCTGCGTACCCGGGCCACCCTGCTCGCCGTCCTCGGCGAACACGGCACGCTCAGCCGGGCCGACATCAGCCGGCTCACCGGGCTGTCCCGGTCGGCCGTCAGCAGCGCCGTCACCGACCTGCTCGGCGAGGGACTGGTCAGCGAGGCCACCGCCACCACCGCTGCCGGCCGCGGCCGGCGGGCCGGAGCCGTCACCCTGCGCCCCGCGCACGGGCTGGTGCTCGCCTTCGACTTCGGCCACACCCACGTCACCGCGGCCGTCGCCGACACCGCCGGCACCGTGCTCGGCGAGGCCGGGGACCGGCTCGACGTCGACAACCACCCCCGCGAGGTGCTCGACGCCGCCGCCTCGCTCGCCGCCCGCGCCCTCGACGCGGCCGGCCGGAGCCTCGACGAGATCACCGCGATCGCCGCCGGCATCCCCGGCGCCCTGGACACCCGTACCCAGGTGGTCCGCGCCCCCTCCACGCTCTCCCAGTGGATCGGCATGGACCCCGCCGCCGAACTCGGCCGCCTCTTCGGCCGCCCCGTGGCCGTCGGCAACGACGCCGAGATGGGCGCCCGCGGCGAACGCGCCTACGGCGCCGGACGCTCCGTCAACGACCTGATCTACGTCAAGGCCTCCACCGGCATCGGCGCCGGGCTCCTGCTGGACGGCCGGATCTACCGCGGCGCCAGCGGCATCTCCGGCGAGATCGGCCACATCCAGCTCCCCGACACCTCCACCTGGTGCCGGTGCGGCAACCGCGGCTGCCTGGAGTCGGTCGCCTCCATCGTCGAGGTCCGACGCCGCCTCGCCCACGTCCTCACCCCCGGCGCCCGACCCGGCGAGGAACCCGACCTCCCGCCGCTCGACCAGCTGGCCGGCGTCCCCGCCGCCGCCCGGGTCATCAGCGAGGCCGGCCGCACCATCGGCCGCGTCCTCGCCGACCTGGTCAACTGCCTCAACCCCGCCGCCATCATCATCGGCGGCGAACTCGGCCTGGCCGGCGCCCCGTTGGTGGCCGGCATCCGCGAGTCCGTCGACCGCCACGCCCAGCCCGCCGTCGCCGAGGCCGTCGACATCCAGGTCAGCGGCCTCGGCCTGCGCTCCGAGCTGTACGGCGCGATCGACGCGGCGGTGGCGGTCTCGGCCGCCGCACGCTGACCGCGTCGCGGTCGGCACGGCGGTCACGGCCGCTGCACGTCGCTGGTCCGGCGGCGCTCCGGGCGGGTGCGCTCCGGCGCCTGGCGGTCCGTCAGCCCTGTTGTCGGGCGCGCTCGGAGAGGTGGCGGCGCTCCGGATGCCCGCGCTGAGCCGGGTGGTGGCGCCGGCGGAGGTCCGCGGCCCGGCCGCCGCGCTCGACGAACTCGGTCGGCTGGAGGACGAGTTGAGTCGGCACCACCGCTTCCACGCGGTCCACGCGGTCCGCGCGGAGCCGCCGGCCCGCACCGGCCAGGTCCTGCTGGCGGTGCTGACGGTGCTGACGGTGCTGACGGCGGTGGCCGCCGGGGCGGCTGCGACGCGCCCGGTTGGGTCAGTCGGCCGGCGGGGTCCAGACGTACGGGGTGGTGGTGGTGACGGCGTGCATGCCGAGGCGGCGGAGGATGGGGGCGCTGTCGGGGGAGGCGTCGACCTGGAGGTAGGGGATGCGGCGGTCGAGGGCCCAGCGGGCGCGGTGGGCGACCAGGGCGCGGTAGATGCCGCGGCCGCGCCAGGGGGCGAGGGTGGAGCCGCCCCAGAGGCCGGCGAACGGGCTGCCGGGGCGGTGCACCAGCCAGGCGGCGGAGACCACCTGGGCGTCGGCCTCGGCGACCAGGACCAGGAAGTGCTCGGGGTCGGCGGCGCGGCGGGTGAGGTCCTCGGCGAGCCAGCTCCAGTCCTCGTCCCAGACGGCGGCCTCCATGGCGGCGATCCGCCGCATGTCGGCGGCGTCGGTGACCTGACGCAGCGTCACGCCCTCGGGGGCGGGGCCGGGGGTGGCGAGTTCGGCGGTGACGCCGATCAGCACGGTCTCCGGGTCCTCGGCGGCGAAGCCGGCGGCGCGCAGCCGGTCGGGCAGGTCGGCGGGCCGGTCGTGGCCGCGGGTCTTCCACTCGACGGCCTCGCCGCGGGCGGCGAAGAAGTCGCGCTGACGGGCGATCAGCGCGTCCAGCTCGGCGCCGTCCAGGCCGAGGTCGGCGGCGGGGGAGGTGACGAAGCCGCGGAAGCCGCCGTACTTGCGCAGCAGCGGGCCGTCGCTGTCGTGGGTCTCGTCGTCGCGGCGGGCGCCGAGGCCGCGCAGGTGCTCGTCGTAGGCCGCGAGCAGGGCCGTCAGGTCGGTCATTCCGCCGACTGTAAGCGATCTTGGGAAGCGCTTTCCCGGAATTTCCCGGAAATTCCGCTGGCCTTGACGCCGGGGTGAAGGTCTAGCGTCGTGGCATGCGGATCGGCGAACTGGCGGAGCGGGCCGGGACCACCACTCGGACGCTGAGGTACTACGAGTCGCGCGGGCTGCTGCCCGCGCGGCGCGGCGGCAACGGCTACCGGTCGTACGACGAGGAGGACCTGCGGCTGCTGCGACAGATCCGGGTGCTGCAGGACTTCGGGTTCGAGCTGGAGGAGACCCGGCCGTTCGTGGAGTGCCTGCGGGCCGGTCATCCGGCGGGCGACTCGTGCCCGGCCTCGCTGGAGGTGTACCGGACGAAGCTGGCCGAACTGGACGCCGTGGCGGCCCGGTTGGCCGAGGTCCGGGAGCGGGTGGCGGCGCAGCTGGTGCAGGCCGAGGCGGCTCGGGACGCGCTGGCGGCGGTGGAGCCGGAGCCGCGCTGCGAGCTGGTCCGCACCGAGGAGTGACGAGTGAGAGGGAGGATGCGATGGGTGTGGTGCGGAGCGTGACCGACCAGGACTTCGCGACCGAGGTGCTGGCGGCCGAGGGTCCGGTGCTGGTGAAGTTCACCGCCGACTGGTGCCCGCCGTGCCGGATGATCGCCCCGGTGCTGGCGGAGCTGGTGGACGAGCAGGCGGGCCGGCTGAAGATCGTCCAGTTGGACGTGGACGTCAACCCGGAGACGCAGGCCGCGTACGGGGTGCTGTCGATGCCGACGCTGATGGTGTTCCAGGGCGGTGAGCCGGTGCGCTCGCTGGTCGGGGCGCGGGCGAAGGCGCGGCTGCTGCGGGAGCTGGACGACCTGCTGTAGGCGGTCGCGGGCCGCTGTGAGTGCGGCCACAGGGCGGGGCGCGGTCTGGATCCGGGGAATCGTTGCGTTGTAGAGTGCAACCAAATAGTTGTACTTACCAACGATGGAGCTGCGATGTCCACGGCGTCCCCGGCGCCCCGCCCCGCCCTGCGGCACGTCCTCACCCACCTGGTCACCCCGCTGCTGATGTGCCTGGGCATGGGGATCGCCTACCTGTCCGCCTTCCACGCGCCCGCCCCGCACCAGCTCAAGGTCGCCGTGATCGGCCAGAGCCCGCAGGACCGGGTGCTCGCCCAGACCCTGGCGGACCGGGCCGGCGACGCGCTGGACGTCGGCACCGTCGCGACCGCCGACGACGCCCGGCAGCGGCTGCTCGACCGCGAACTGGTCGCCGCCTATCTGCCCGACCCGGGCGCGCCCACCCTGCTGGTGGCCACGGCGAACTCGGAGACCTCGGCCGGCGCCGCGCAGAAGGTGTTCACCAAGGTCGCGGCGCAGCAGGACAAGCCGCTGACGGTGCAGGAACTCACCCCGCTGCCGGCCGGCGACCCGACCGGGCAGGGGCTGTTCTTCCTGCTGGTGGCGCTGAGCATCGGCTCCTACGGCAGCGTGGCGGTGCTCGGCGCGGCCGGTGCGGCGCTGTCGATGCGGGTGCGGGCGCTGCTCGGCCTCGGGGTGTCGCTGGTGGTCAGCCTGGTCGGTGCGCTGCTCGCGGGGCCGGTGTTCCACGTCGTCGACCACGGGCTGGCCGGGGTCTGGGCGATGTCCTGGCTGTACGCGGCGGGCATCGTGGCGATCGGCACCGCGCTGCACGCCTTCCTCGGCCGGTGGACCACGCTCACCATGATGGCGCTGTTCGTGATGCTGAACTTCACCAGCTCCGGCGGCATCTTCCAGCCCGAGCTGCAGAACGGCTTCTTCGGCGCGCTGCACGCCTTCTGGAACGGCGCCGGATTCCTGGAGGGCGTCCGCGACCACGTCTACTTCGGCGGCCGGGCCGGCCTGGGCGGCCACCTCGCCACCCTGCTCGCCTGGTTCGCGGCGGGTGCGGCGCTGCTGGCCGTCGCGGCGGCGGCCGAGCGCCGGCGCGCCGTGCCCGTCCCCGCCCCGGCCCTGGTCGAACCGGCGGAGGAGGAGATGGAGGAGGCGGTCGGCGTGTGAGGGCGGGTGCCCCTACCGTGGTCGCAACACCGCACGACGAAGGAGCCGCCGCCATGCCCGACCGCGACGTCGCGCTGGAGACCATCCAGCGCGAGCTGACCGCGTTCGCCCGCCGGGCCCGCCACAAGGCAGCCCAGCTGCACCCCGACCTCTCGCTGGTCACGTACAGCATGCTCGACCTGGTCAAGGAGCGCGGTTCCTGCCGGGCGGCGGATCTGGCGGCGCACTTCATGCTCGACAAGTCCACCGTCAGCCGGCAGGTCGGCGCACTGGAGCGGCTGGGCCTGGTCAAGCGCGAGGCCGACCCGGACGACCAGCGCGGACAGCTGCTGCACCTGACCGACGCGGGCGAGCAGCTGCTCGCCGAGGCGTACGAGCAGCGGCGGCGGGCCTTCACCGACCGGTTCGTCTCCTGGGACGACGAGGACCTGGGCCGTTTCGCCGACTACCTGGTGCGTTACGGCGAATCCGAATGACCGGACCGGCCGCCCTGGCAGGATGACGCCATGCCCAGGATGACCGAACCCGAGTGGCGCGAGTTCCTCGCGCACGGCACCCGCACCGGAAAACTCGCCACCACCCGCGCCGACGGGCGCCCGCACGTCGCGCCGATCTGGTTCCTGCTGGACGGCGACGAGCTGGTGTTCAACACCGGCAAGGACACCGTCAAGGGCCGCACGCTGGCCCGCGACGGGCGGGTGATGCTCTGCGTGGACGACGACCGGCCGCCGTTCGCCTACGCGCTCGTGGAGGGCCGGGCCGAGATCAGCGAGGAACTCGCCGAGGTGCGCGCGTGGGCGGGCCGGATCGCCGCCCGGTACATGGGCGAGGACCGCGCCGAGGAGTACGCGGCCCGCAACGGGGTGCCCGGCGAGCTGCTGGTCCGGGTGCGGATCGAGAAGGTGATCGCGGAGCGCGGCGTCGCGGACTGACGCCGCCTCACACCCCGGGCGCGGCCTGGAACAGCGCGGTGGCCAGCGCCAACCCGGCCGCCGCGCCCACCAGTTGGGCGATCAGGAAGCCCGGCAGCGAATGCGGGGCGATGCCGGCCGGATCGGCGGCCACGGCGCGGGCCAGGGTGAGCGCCGGGTTGGCGAAGCCGCCCGAGGGCACCGCCCAGCCGGCCGCGACCACCCAGCCGCCGACCGCGAGCGGGGCCAGCGCGACCCGTCCGCCGCGCACCAGGGCGGCCACCAGCAGGATCAGCACCCCGGTGGCCACCGCCTCGCCGAGCCACTGGCGCGGCCCGTCCCGGTGCACCGCCGACACCGCGGGCAGCCGTCCGAACATCGCTGCCGCCAGTGCCACCCCGCCTGCCGCGCCCAGCAGTTGGGCCGCCGCATAGCCGGCCGCGGTCCGGCCGGCGCCGGGCTCGCGGCGGGCCGGCCACCAGGCGGCGGCGGTGACCAGCGGGTTGAGGTGGCCGCCGGAGACCGGCGCGAACAGGGCGATCAGCACGGCCAGCGCCGCCGCCGGCGCGAGCGTCCCGGCCACGGCGCCCACGCCGCCCGCCGGGCCGGACACGGCCTTCAGGCCCGCACCCACGGCGGTCGCGGCCAGCACGGCGGTGCCCACCGCCTCGGCGGTCAGCCGCCCGGCCAGGGAGTTCGTCGACATGCGGCCATGCTCGGGGCCCGGCCCGGCGGCGGACAATTGGCGGGTAGGCCCAAGCTCCGGCCCGCCCGGGCGGGTCCGCTCGGAGGAGCACACGGATCCGGCTTGACCCTCACGCGACGTGAGGCCGCAGGCTTCAGGTCGACGGGAGAGGAGGAACGCGATGAGCGGATACACGGTGGGACAGCTCGCCACCCTCGCCAAGGTGACCGTGCGCACCCTGCACCACTACGACGAGATCGGGCTGCTGTCACCCGGCGGCCGCACCCCGGCCGGCTACCGGCGCTACAACGACACGGAGGTCGACCGGCTGCAGCAGATCCTGTTCTATCGCGAACTCGGCTTCCCGCTGGAGGAGATCGCGGCGATCCTGGACGACCGCTCGGTCAGCCCGAGCGAGCACCTGCGCCGGCAGCGCGAACTGATCGGCGGCCGGATCAGGAAACTCGAGGAACTCGCCGCGGCGGTCGAACGAGCGATGGAGGCAAGGACCATGGGCATTCAGCTGACCCCGGAGGAGAAGTTCGAGGTGTTCGGCGAGGACTACCAGGAGAGCTGGGAGGACGAGGCCGAGCAGCGCTGGGGCGACACCGCCGCCTGGGAGCAGTCCCGGCAGAAGACCAGCCGCTACACCAAGGCGGACTGGGAGCGGATCAAGCAGGAGGCCGACGGCATCAACGACGCCCTGGTGGCGGCGTTCACCGCCGGCGCGGCCGCCGACAGCCCGGAGGCGATGGACGCCGCCGAACGGCACCGGCAGCACATCGGCCTGAACTTCTACGAGTGCGCGCACCCGATGCACCGCTGCCTCGGCGACATGTACGTCGCCGACCCGCGGTTCACCGCCACCTACGAGAAGCTCGCCCCGGGCCTCGCCGCGTGGCTGCGCGACGCGATCCACGCCAACGCGGACCGCCACGAGCAGTCCTGACGGGTGAACCGACGGCGGCTCGGGACGCCGCTCAGGCGGCGGAGTCGCCGAAGGTGCGCCGGTAGGCGGTCGGCGAGGTGCGCATGGTGCGCCCGAAGTGGTGCCGGAAGGTCGCCGCGGACTCGAAGCCGACCGCCGCGGCGATCTCCTCGACGCTGCCCTCCGCCGACTCGAGCAGCGGCAGGCTGGCCGCGATGCGCTGGGTGGCCACCCAGCGCATCGGGCTGACGCCGTTGCGGGCGGTGAAGTGCCGCAGGTAGGAGCGGTCCGACATGCCCGCCGCCCGGGCCAGCAGCGGCACGGTCAGCGGCCGGGCCAGGTGCTCCAGCGCCCAGCGCATCGAACGGGCCACCCCGTCCTCCGGCTCGGCCACCGGACGGACCGCCGCCTCGATGAACTGCGCCTGCCCGCCGTCCCGGTGCGGCGGCACCACGAAGCGGCGGGCCACCGTGTTGGCCACCTTCGCGCCGTGGTCGAGCCGCACCAGGTGCAGGCACAGGTCGATCCCGGCGGCGCTGCCCGCACTGGTCAGCACCTGGCCGTCGTCCACGTACAGCACGTCCGGGTCGACCAGCACCGCCGGGTGGCGGCTGCGCAGCAGCTCGGCGTACCGCCAGTGGGTGGTGGCGGGCCGGCCGTCCAGCAGTCCGGCGGCGGCCAGTGCGAAGGCGCCCGAGCAGATCGAGACGATCCGCGCACCCCGCCGGTACGCGGTGCGCAGCGCCGCCACCAGCGGGTCGGGCGCCCCGCGGTACGGGTCGGGCACGCCGGCGACCACCACGGTGTCCGCGGCGGCCAGCTCGTCCAGGCCGTGACGGGGCGTCAGCGAGAAGCCGCCGACCGCCTCCAGCGGGTGCCCGGGCCGCTCCGCGCAGACCTTGACGTCGTACCAGGGCGCCGCCAGCAGCCCGGCCAGCTCGGGCCGGGCGAGCGCGAACACCTCGACCACCACGCCGAGTTCGAACGGGGCCATGCCCGCGAAGGCGTACAGCGCGACGGTGTGCACGGGCGCCGGGCGGCTGCCGATGACGACGGACACGGGCGCGGCCATGCGGTGCTCCAGATGCGGCCAGAAGGTGGTGCGCGGTTCGCGGTGAGTGTAGCTCCGGCGGTCCGCGAAAAATGCTTGGAACTGACTCGCAACCCCCCGGGAGGATGGACGTCTATCCGGGTGAGAGCCGGCGGAGCGGACTCGGGGAGAACCCGCTCCCGGCCCTGGCCTCGACTCCACCGATTCCACTCCTAGGGGGAACCTGCGATGGCCGCGTCCACCGATACCCGTTTTGCGAAGAATGTCGTCATGCTCCGCTCCGGCTGGGGCCGGCGTCACCGGCGCCGGACCGTCTGACGGTCCGTCCGGACCTGCCGGGACCTGCAGCCGGTCGCGGTGAGTCGGTTCCACCCGGGCGGCGGGTGCGGGGTGCGATCACCCCGAACCGCGCCGCCTGATCCTGCGTCACCAACACCGAACCGGCGGCGGGAAGGAGCGTCCCGCCGCCCCCAGGGGGGACGGAAGACCACGATGGCGATGGCGATCACGCCACCGGCGGCCCGCCTGGCGCGCGGCCTGTTCCGGGGCGTCATGACCGCGCTGCTCGGCGTGCGCGACACCGCGCCCGAACCGGAACCGGCCGCACCCGCCGGACCCGGACTGCGCGTGCTGGCCGGCGGCCGCGCCGCCGACGGCGAACGACCCACCCTAACCGGCCTGTACCACGCCCACCGGCTGCAACTCGTCCGGCTGGCGGTCCTGCTGGTGGACCACCACGACATCGCCGAGGACGTCGTCCAGGACGCCTTCACCGAGCTGTACCGCAAGTACGGCGACCGGCTGGACGACCTGGACAACGCCCTCGGCTACCTGCGCACCTCGGTGGTCAACGGCGCCCGCTCGGTGCTGCGCCGCCGCCGCACCGCCCGCGCCTACGTCCCCCCGCACGAGGCCGACGAGCCCTCCGCCGAGGACCGCGCGGTGCTCGGCGACGAGCACCGCCGGGTCCTCGCCGCCCTCGGCGAACTGACCCGGCGGCAACGCGAGGTGCTGGTGCTGCGCTACTGGTCGGACCTGTCCGAGGCACAGATCGCCGAGACCCTCGGGCTGTCCCGGGGCACCGTGAAGTCGACCGCCAGCCGGGCCCTGGACGCCCTGGAGAAGCACCTGGAGAAGGCCTGATGAGCGAGGACCACAAGGCCGAGCGCCCGGTCGAGCAACTCCTGCGCGCGGCGCTCGCCGCCCGGGCCGAGCAGGTCACCCCGCAGCACCTGCGCCCGATGCCGCCGCTGCGCCGCCGCCCCCGGCACCTGCGCCCGGTGGTGCTGGTCGTCGCCCCGCTGCTCGCCCTGGCGGCCTCGCTGACCGCCTACCTGAGCGCCGACAGCGCCCGCCCGGCGGCCGAGCACGACACCGGTCCGGTCGCCGGCGTCACCGCGTCGCCCAGCCCGAGCGCGTCCGAGGCCGCACCGACCCCCGCCCCGGACGTCGGCGCCGCCGCCGACGCCTCGACGGAGGACTCCGCGGACGCGGTCGAGCCGGGGAGCGGTGCCCCGCCGCTCGGCTCGCACCGGGTCTTCAAGGACGTCGGCTTCACCCTGCCGACCGGCTGGAGCGTGCCGGACCAGAGCCCGGTCAACTCGCTGTGCGTGCTGAGCCCCGGCGGCTCCGGCAAGCCGGTCGGCGACTGCCTGCCGTACGGCGTGCGGCTGGTCGTCCTGGGCGCCGGCGGTCAGGGCGCCGTGGACTGGCCGAACGAGCAGGCCCTGGAGTCGGCGGCCGGCTGGCAGCAGCTGCCGGCCTGCCCGGTCTGGGGCAACCCGCACCCGATGCCCGCGGCGGCCCGCGCCAAGCAGCAGCAGGCGCCGCAGCGCTCGGTGGTCAAGCTCGGCAGCCGGTACGCCGAGCAGGTCGGCTGGCACGTCGACTGCGGCGACGGCTCGGCCGTGGACCTCAAGGTGTGGGGCTTCCCGGGGGAGATGGTCTACCTGGTCGCCGCCGGGATGAAGGCCGACTACCAGGACGACCTGGCCGCGCTGGCGCAGAGCCTCGACGTCAGCGCCCGGAGCGGAGGCATCGCCGGCGCCCGGGACGTCAAGGTCACCACCGACCTGCCGGCCGCGCTCGACACCAAGGGCGGCACCGCCCCGCAGACCTTCACCGTCACCTACACCAACTACAGCCCGACCGACTACCGCGCCGTCCGGCCGGAGCTGCTGGTCGCGGCCGGCACGGCGCAGGGCGCGGTGACCGCGGAGCGGCTGGACGGGTCGACCTGGACCCGGCTGCCCGCCGACTCCTCCCACGGCGACCCCGCCAGCGCCGCCGCGGCCTTCGCGCTCGCCCCCGGCGCCAGCCGCACGGTGACCTTCCGGCTGGCGTTCGCGGTGCCGGCCGGCCAGCACCCGGCGGTGGTGGTGACGCCGCGGGCCGGGGTGGCCGACCCCCGGGCGCCGAACGGCGTCCGGTACGTCGGCGAGCGGATCACCGACCTGACGGCCTCCTGACACGCCGCCGCCCCCGGCCGGAACTCCGGCCGGGGGCAGCGGGCGTGACGCCGGGTCAGGCGGTGAGGGAGGCCATCCACGCCTCGACCTCGTCGGCCTGCCGGGGCAGGCCCGCCGACAGGTTCTCGTTGCCGTCGGCGGTGACCAGGATGTCGTCCTCGATCCGCACGCCGATGCCGCGGTACTCCTCGGGGACGGTCAGGTCGTCGGCCTGGAAGTACAGGCCGGGCTCCACGGTCAGCACCACGCCGGGCTCCAGCAGCGAGTCGACGTAGTCCTCGCGGCGGGCGTGCGCGCAGTCGTGCACGTCGAGGCCGAGCATGTGGCCGGTGCCGTGCAGGGTCCAGCGGCGCTGCAGGCCGAGCTCCAGCACCTTCTCCACGTCGTAGACCGAGGCGTCGAGCAGGCCCCACTCCAGCAGGCGCTCGGCGAGCACCCGCTGCGCGGCGTCGTGGAAGTCGCGGAACCGGCCGCCCGGCTTGACCGCGGCGATGCCGGCCTCCTGGGCGTCGTACACCGCGTCGTAGATCCGGCGCTGGAGCGGGGTGAACCGGCCGTTGATCGGCAGGGTGCGGGTGACGTCGGCGGTGTAGAGGGTGTGGGTCTCCACGCCGGCGTCCAGCAGCAGCAGCTCGCCCGGGCGGACGTCGCCGTCGTTGCGCACCCAGTGCAGGGTGGTGGCGTGCGGGCCGGCCGCGCAGATGGAGCCGTAGCCGACGTCGTTGCCCTCGACCCGGGCGCGGCGCCAGAAGGTGCCCTCGATCCAGCGCTCCGAGGTGGCGACGGCCTGGCCGAGCTCGCGCACCACGTCGGTGAAGCCGTTGACGGTGGAGTCGCAGGCGGCGCGCAGCTCGCCGATCTCCCACGCGTCCTTGACCAGGCGCAGCCCGGACAGGAAGACCTTCAGCTCGTCGTCCTTCTCGGAGTCGAGCTGCTCGGCCAGGGCGGCCTCCAGCGCGGCGTCGTAGCCGCGCACGATCCGGGTCGGGACGCTCTGCGCGGCCAGCTCCTCGGCGGCCTTGCGGACGTCGCGGACGGGCAGGCCGTAGAGCTCGCCGGCCTCGGTGAGCGAGTGCCGGCGGCCGACCCACAGCTCGCCCTGGCCGCTGAGCCAGAACTCGCCGTTCTCGCGGTCCGAGCGGGGCAGCAGGTAGAGCGCGAACTCGTGGCCGCCGTCGACCGGCTCGGCCACCAGCAGGGCGTCCTCGGTCTGGTTGCCGGTCAGGTGCACGAACTCGGTGGCGGCGCGGAAGGTGTACTCGGTGTCGTTGGCGCGCACCCGCAGGTTGCCCGCCGGGACCACCAGGCGCTCGCCCGGGAAGGCGGCGGACAGCTTGGCGCGCCGCTCGGCCGCGTAGGGGGCCTGCGCGACCGGCTGCAGGCCGTGCAGCTCGGTGTCGGCCCAGCCGGAGCGCATCGACGCGGCGAGCTCGTCGGAGATCTCGCCGTACAGGCCGTTCTTGCGGCTCTTGATCGGCTTCTCCTCCTCGCCGTCGGCGGACCCCTCGGGGTTCTCGGACACCGCCGGGCTGCGGTCCTCGGTCACGTACGTCGCCTCCTTGCGCGTAGTGCCGCCCCACTCGTCCCGGATCGCGGGACACGAGGGGCGGACGTCGCCCCCATCGTACGTAGGGCTGTTCGAGTGGAGAAAGGCCGTTCGACCCCTGGTGGGGTGCTACTCGAAGCGGACGACCAGCAGCACCAGGTCGTCCTCGCCCGGCTCCTCGCCGCCCGCCTCCACCAACAGGTGCGTGCACAACCGCTCCGGGTCGAGCCGGACGTCCCGCGGCGCGTCCGCGGCGGCCCGGCGCAGCGCCGCCTGCCCGGCGTGCAGCGTCGGCCCGAACCGGCGGGCCAGGCCCTCGGTGTACAGCACCAGCAGGTCGCCGCGCTCCGCGGTCAGCTCCACCCCGGGCGCCTCCCAACAGCTCAGCATGCCCAGCGGCGCGGACAACGAGGTCTCCACGAAGTTGGCGCCGAACCGGGTGAGCAGCACCGGCGGGCAGTTCGCCGCCCCGGCCAGCGAGATCCGCCGCTCCACCGGGTCGACGCAGGCGTACACAGCGGTCGCCGACCGGGTCGGCTCGGTGGTCTTCAGCAGCAGCTCCAGGTCGCCGAGGACGGAGACCGGGTCCTCGCCCTCCAGCACCGCGTAGGCGCGCAGCGCCGCCCGCACCCGGCCCATCGCGGCCGCCGCGCCCGCCCCCGCACCCGGTCCCGCACCCGGACCGCCGCCGAGCACGCTGCCCACGGTCAGCCCCAGCGTGTCGTCGGGCAGCGCGATCGCGTCGTACCAGTCGCTGCCCGCCGCCCGGTCCAGCGCCGCGGGCACGCAGCGGGCGGCGATCCGCAGCCCCGCCGGGGACGGCAGGTGGTCCGGCAGCAGCGAACGCCGCAGCGCCGCGGTGGCCCGCACCGCCCGGTCCGCCGCCAGCTCCCTGGCCAGTAGCGGCGCGGCGAACTCGCAGAAGCGGCGCACCAGATGACGGCGGCGCTGGTCCGGCCGGCCCGGCTCGTCGTAGAACCACACCGCGGCGCCCAGCGCGCCCTCGCGCTCGGTGCGCAGCGGCAGCGCGTAGCAGGCGCCCAGGCCGAGCTGGGCGGCGACCTCGCGGAAGCGCGGCTCGACCGCCGGGTCGGCGGCCAGGTCGGCGATCAGCAGCCGCCCGGACTCCGCGCCCTGGCTGAGCAGCCCGGCGAACGGGCCGTGCTCCACCGGGACGGTCTCCAGCGCGCCGAGCATCGCCCGGTCCAGACCCAGCCCGACCGGTCGGGCCAGCGTGCGGGCCGGCCCCGGCCGCACCGTGACCACCAGGCCGCGCCGCGCGCCGAGCAGCGCCGCGCCGGAGTCGAGCAGCGCGTCCAGCGTCCCGTCCAGCCCGTCGGCCCGGGCCAGCAGTTCCAGGTGCTCCTGCAGATTGGTGAAATCGGACAGCCATCCGGCCAAACGGTCCTGCAGACCGGCCGCCGGCGCCCCGACCGCGCCGAGCTCGGCCAGTGCCGGCTCGGACATCAGCGGCTGGATGTCGGTCATGTCGCAACTCCCCACAATCCGGAACGTGTCACGCAGGACCCCCAGACCGACCGAAACGATGTCTTTACTCACTACTCGGCACGATTCCCCCACTTGTACACAGGCCGATCGGGGCATGTCCAGGAGCGGGCGGGCCGGGCGGTGCCAGGGATCGTATGCGCAGGCCGCCGAGGTGCCACCCGGGCCGGACCGCACTCACTCGTACGGTGGAACCACGGCCCGCCGACCCGCGTCCATCCGGACGTATGGGGGATTCTCGTTCCAGGGCCCGGTGTTCGCCGCCGGCCGCCTCCCCCGCCCTCGCTCACCCGATGCGGAAAGGAACGAGCCGCCATGCGCCCCACCGGCCGAGGCCAGTTGTCCGAGCGGGTGACCCGGCTACTGCCCGGGCGACGGCGGGTCCGGGCCCTCGCCCTGAGCGCCGCCCTGGAGGCCGCCACCGGCCGCGGCTGGCCGGTCGTCCCCGGCGCCCGCGCGCTGCGCGGCGCCGCCGGACCGTGCTCCTGCGCCGACCGGGCCTGCCCGACGCCCGGCGCCCACCCCGACGACCCGTCGCTGGAAGCCGCCACCACCGACGTCCGGATGATCCGCTACTGGTGGGAGCGCCGCGCCCCCGGCGCCCCGGTGCTGGTCGCCACCGGCCGCGCCCTCGGAGCCGTCAGCCTGCCCCGCCCGGCCGGCCCGTGGCTGCTGCGCCACCTCGACGAGATCGGCGTCCCCTGCGGTCCGGTGCTCGGCACCGCCAACCGCTACGTGCTGCTCACCGCCCCGTACACGCTGCCCGAACTCGGCGCGCTGCTCGCCGAACGGCCCTGGGTGCCGGGGGTGCTGCGCTACCACGGGCCCGGCGGCTACCTGGTGCTGCCGCCCGCGCGGACCGGCTCCGGCGCGGTGCACTGGGTGCGCCGCCCGATCGAGGACGAGCCGTGGCTGCCGCAGGTCGGGACGCTGCTCGGCGGGCTGATCACCGCCAGCGCGGTCGCCCTGCCGCACCGCTGAGCGGGCAGAAAAAAGCCCGACCGCTGGCGACGGGGGATGCACCAGCGGTCGGACTGTTCAAACAGTAACAAAGATCCGGCTCCGCGCCAATTTGTCCACGCCGAAAGGCTCTTGGGATTTCGACGGGGTCAGATTCCCCTGTGACGCGGCTCACTTCCGGTCAGTTCAGGGTGACCTGACGGCTCACCAGGTTCGCCCGGGCCCGGCGCTCCTCCGCGGTCAGCGGCGCCGGCGCGGCCAGCACCTCGGCCAGGCGGGCGGCGAACTCGGCGGCCGGCTTCTCCACGTCCGCGGCGGTCACCTCCAGCGGCAGGTCCCACACCGGCACGGTCAGGCCGTGCGCCCGGAACGAGCCGACCAGCTTGGTGCCCTCGCCCAGCGAGCTCTCGCCCGCCGCCGACAGCCGGGCCAGCGCGTCCAGCAGCTGCTCCTCCGGGACGGTCATCACCCAGCGCAGGTGGTTCTTGTCCGGGGTGCCGCACCAGTACGCGGAGTCCACGCCCGCCAGCTTCTCGGTCGGGATCGCCGAGGCGTTGGCCCGCTCCAGCGAGGCCGCCACCTCGCCGGTCGCCGAGTCGGCGTCCTCCAGCCAGAACTCGAACCCGGTGTGCACGGCCGGAGTGAACTCGGCGGTGGTGTCCAGCAGTTCCTGCAGGCGACGGCCGCCCGGCACGGTCCGGCGGGCCGGCACCGGGGAGCCCGGCTCGGTGGTCAGCGCCAGCTCCAGGGCGTCCGCCAGGTCACGGCTCAGGTCACCGGAGGACGACTGGGTCTGCAGGCCCAGCAGGATCGAGCCGTCCGGGCGACGCAGCGCCGGCCAGGCCAGCGGCAGCACCGTCGCCAGCACCACCGACGGCACCTCGCCGACCGCCTCGTCGGCCACGCCCGCCGCCAGCGTCAGCGGCACCGTGGCAGCCGGCACCAGCTCGCGCAGCGCCACCCAGTCCGCCTCGCCCGGCAGCCCCTCGAACGGGCGGTGCACCAACTCCTGCACCGCGTGGGCGGCCTGACGCCCGTGGCAGGCCTTGTAACGGCGGCCCGAGCCGCACGGGCACGCCTCGCGCGCTCCGACGACCGGCACCTCGCCCTCGACGACGGTGGACTGGCTGGGCTGCTTCTTCGCGGCCTTCTTGGCCATGGTGCGGCTCTCCCGGGAACGGCGGACGTTGCACCGCGCAGCCTACTTCGCCCCGGGCCTCCCGCTCAGGCGCTGCGCCGGTGCCCGCCGCCCACCACCTGCCCGAACGCGGGCAGTTCCGCCCACACCGTCACCTGACCGGGTGCGTGCCGCACGCCCCAGTCCCTGGCCAGCTTCCCGACGATGCTCAGGCCCCGACCGCCGTGCGCCGTCACCGACGGACTGCCCGGCAGCGGACGCGTCGTCGCCCCGCCGTCGGTCACCTCCAGCGTCAGCAGACCGTCCCCGTGCATCTCCCAACTCACCAGCACCGTTCCGCCGTCTGACGGATCATCGGCGGGATCGTCCGGCTCGTCCGGCTCGTCCCGGTGATCCACCGCGGCCAGCGGCCTGGCGTGCCGACAGGAATTGCTGAGCAGTTCGGAGAGGATCAACACCGCGTCGTCAATCACCGCATCAGGTATCGAACGGTCGCCGAGATCGCTGCGCAGCCTTCGCCGCGCCACCGAGACGCTGGCCGGACCATGTGGAACGGCCATCGCGGATGAGGTCGACCCGGCCTGAACTGGCACAGCTCGCGCCACCATCAACGCCACCCCCGGACCTCCTTCAGCATCTGCCGAGGGATGGATGCCCGCGCTTAATGCATCGGAAACGGGCGTTCGACGATCCGGTGGGGGCATTAACGGCATCACCACGCACGGTGGGCGAAAGGTGAGCTACGTCTCACGTTGCGTTGTCATGCCGCCCCCGTAGGAAAGGGCGTCGGGAAATACCCCGTTCGGTATTTACCGACACGCAATCCGGGCCACCGGTGCGTCCGGTGTCCGGCTCCGCTGGGGTGCTCAGCGGCCGAGCTGCGCCCGTACCTCGGCCGGGCGGTTGGTGATCAGCGCCTCCACGCCCAGCTCCAGGCAGAGTTCGACGTCCTCCGGGCGGTCCACCGTCCACACGTGCACCGGGTGGCCGGCCCGGCGCAGCGCCGTCACCAGACCGGGGTCGCGGCGCACCAGGTCGATGCCCGGACCGGCGATCGCCGCGCCGCCCGGCAGCGCCCGGGTCCGTCCCAGCACCGGCAGCCGGCGCTCCCACAGGTACACCCGCGGCACCGCCGGCGCGGCCCGCCGGACCCGGTGCAGCGCGAGCTCGGAGAAGCTCATCACCCGCACCGTCGAGTCCTCCGGCGTGGCCGGCAGCAGCCCGAACCGGTCCAGCATCCGCAGCAGTTCGGCCTCCACCCGGCCCGCGTAGCGCACCGGGTGCTTGGTCTCGATCGCCAGCTCCACCCGCCGCCCCGAGTCCGCGACCAGCTCCAACAGCCGCTCCAGCGTGAGGATCCCACTGGGCGTCGGGTCCGCGGGCGACTTCCACGAGCCGAAGTCCAGCGCGGACAGCTGGGCCAGCGTCATCGTCGACACCACGCCCTGGCCGTCCGAGGTCCGCGCCACCGTGCGGTCGTGCACGCACACCAACTGCCCGTCGGAGGTCAGCCGGACGTCGCACTCCAGCCCGTCCGCGCCCTCCTCCAGCGCCCGCCGGTACGCCTCCTCGGTGTGCTCCGGCAGCGCCGCCGAGGAACCCCGGTGGGCGATGACCTTGACCGCCGTGCGGTCGAGCGGGGCGGCGAGGGCGGCGGTGGCGTTGTGCTGGGCGTTCACGCCAACCACCCTACGCGGGGCCGGATGTCGCCCGGCCGCCGCCACGGCGACCACCGGGTGAACACCCGTCGGCCCTACGCCTGCTCGGCCTGCGCGTGCTCTACCTGCGCCTGCCGTGTGCCTACGCCTGCTGTGCCTGCTCCGCCTACGCCTGCTTTGCCGCTACCGGGCGCTCCAGCGCCGACACCGCGCCGGTGGCCAGCGCCGCGACCAGGAAGGAGAACAGCGAGGCCGAGCTCCACGCCTGCGGGGTGAAGTGCACCGCCTGCTGGACGTTCGCCCACAGGTCCGTCCACCAGCCGGCGATCGCGGTCGGCGCCAGGAACTGGTAGGTCGCGAAGCCCAGCACCCACGGCAGCAGCATCACCCAGCGGGACGGTGCGTCCTGCGCCAGGTTCCAGCCGCGCCGGCCCGCGCCGAGGAAGTAGTCCACCGCCAGCACCGCGAACAGCGGCACGAAGACCGAGCCGATCAGGCCCAGGAAGGCGTAGTAGGAGTCGGTGAACTCCTTGATCTGCAGCGCCAGCAGCGTCACCAGCACGCCGATCCCGCCGGTCAGCACCCGCCGGTCCACCCTCGGCAGCAGGTTGTGGATCGACATCGCGGTCGAGTACACGTTGGCGAAGGACTGGTCGGTCTCCCGCAGCACCAGCACCAGCAGGAACGCCCAGCCCGCCGCCACGCCGGTGAACGAGCCGAGGATCTTCTCCGGGTCGCCGCCGGACTGCAGCAGCGCCACCACGCCCAGCAGGTAGCACCACACCTGGGCCACCGTGTAGCCGGAGAACGTCCCCCAGAACGCCTTCGCCGAGCCGCGCGCATGCCGGGTGTAGTCCGCGGCCAGCGGCACGAAGGAGATCGACACCGCGATCACCGCGTCGGTCGCCTTCAGGAAGCCGTGCCAGTTGCCCGCCCCCGGGTCGGGGAAGCCGTGCCGGGCGAACTGCGCCGTGAAGTACACCATCGCCACGCCCACCGCGACGGCCACGTACTTGCGCAGCACCGCGATCGCGCCCAGCGGCCAGATCGTCAGCACCGTGGTCAGCACCCCGGCCAGCAGCACGAACAGCCACCGCCAGCCCTCGGTGCCCGCCACCGTCTGCGCGCCCCAGGCGATCACCGTCAGCTCGTACACGCCCCAGCCGACGCACTGGAGGATGTTCAGCACCGTCGGCACGTACGACAGCCGGGTGCCGAACAGGCCGCGCAGCACCGCCATCGCCGGGGCGCCGGTCCGGGCGCCGATCAGCGCCGCCACCGCCAGCATCGCGGTGCCGATCGCGGTACCCGCCACGATCGCGGTCGCCGCGGCCGAGAAGCCCAGCTCCTCGCCCTGCGCGCCGAGCACCGTGGCGGCACTGGTGAAGCCGATCAGGCTCACCCCGAGGTTCGCCCAGAGCGCGAAGAGCGCCCGGAAGTCGAGGGTGCGCGGAGGCGCGGTGTCGAGGGTCAGCGGGGCCTCGGCCCGCGCGGACGCCGCAAGATCGGAAATTGGGGCAGACGGAACAGCCGTCATGGCCGATACTCCCTACGCCGGCATTACCCGGACAGGTTCCGGCGGTCAGCGCCCCCTCGACCCGACCCGGCGTCACCGCCATGGCCTACGGTCGATCCAGCGCACTCTCAGCCTGGTTGGTCCAAGCTCCCGCGATGTCTTCGGTTTACAGGAGCGACAGGCTAGCCTCCGGGCGGGAGAACGCCAAGGCCAGGGGTGGCTTTCCCGGAGGGATCCGGTGCCGGCGGACCTGTACCGGGTGTGCATGTCAGGGCGACCTAAGGCTTCTCATGGATTCTTCAGGGGCCCGCTTACGGCATCCGAATCCGGCATAGGAAAAACTGTCTTCCGAGGTCGCCGCGCCAGGACGCGGCGACCGTGGTGCCAAGTCCCGAACCGGGTCGCGGCCCGAAGTTCTGTCAGCGATGGAGGTCGTCCGTGAGCACCGAGCACGCGAGTGGTACCACCCCGCCGGAGGAGGGGCCCCGGCCCACCGGCACCGAGGCGGTAGCTTCCGCTCCCGCGCCCGGCCACGATCACCGGGGCGACGCGCCCGCCTACCTGGACGCTCCGCCGCCGGTGCTGCCGGCTGCGCCTGCTGCTCCGGCTGCCGACGACACGATCCAGCTCGGGAAGGCGCCGGAGACCGTGGTGGACGGTCCGGCGCCGTTCCAGAACCCGTACGGCTCGCCGGCCGCGCCGACCAACCCGTTCGCTCGGTCCGCCGAGGGCTCCGTTCCGGCGGAGGGGACAGGCCCTGCGGGAGCTCCGGTCGCGCCGGTTGCTGCGGATGCCCCGCAGGTCGCGCCGGTGGCCGCCGGCAACCCGTTTGCCGCACCGGAGGGTTCCGGTTCTCCGGCGGGCGTCCCGGGCGGTGCCGAGGGGCAGTCGCACCACCCGTTCGGCGCCGGCCAGCCGGTCGGCGGCTGGGCGTACCCGTCCGGCGGCGACGCGGGCGTGCCCGGCGGTCCGGGTCCGGAGTGGGGCGCGGGTGCGCCGCAGCCCGGCAAGGGCAAGAAGCGCGGCGGGATGATCGCCCTGGTCGCGGCCGTCGCCCTGGTGGCGGGCCTGGCCGGCGGGCTGGTCGGCGCGGCCGTCACCGACAAGGACGGCGGCAGCTCCAACACCGGCGCCAGCCACTCCAGCACCACCGTCACGGTCGGCGACAACCAGAAGACCAACGACCGCTCGCCGGAGTCGGTCGCCGGGATCGCCGCGAAGGCGCTGCCGTCCACCGTCACCATCAAGGCGCAGGGCTCCTCGGAGTCCGGCACCGGCACCGGGTTCGTCTTCGACACCGAGGGCCACATCCTGACCAACAACCACGTGGTCGCCCCCGCCGCCAACGGCGGCAAGCTCACCGTCAAGTTCTCCGACGGCTCCTCGTACACCGCGTCCGTGGTCGGCCGTGCCCAGGGCTACGACGTCGCGGTGATCCGCCTCGACAACCCGCCCACCGGCAAGCTGGTCCCGCTGCCGCTCGGCGACTCCGACAAGGTCGCGATCGGCGACGCCACCATCGCGATCGGCGCCCCGTACGGCCTCGAAGGCACCGTCACCACCGGCATCATCAGCGCCAAGGACCGCCCGGTCGCCTCCGGCGACGAGACCGGTGCCCAGGCGTCCTACATGAACGCCCTGCAGACCGACGCCTCGATCAACCCCGGCAACTCCGGCGGCCCGCTGCTCAACGGCTCCGGCGCGGTGATCGGCATCAACTCGGCCATCCAGTCCAACACCAGCGGCAGCGGCCGGGCCGGCTCGATCGGACTCGGCTTCGCCATCCCGATCAACCAGGCCAAGTGGGTCGCCCAGACCCTGATCAAGGACGGCACGCCCGTCTACGCGATCCTCGGCGTCCTGCGCAACGACGACTACAAGGGCGACGGCGCCCAGATCCAGACCGCCGCCGTCCAGGGCACCGCCCCCGTCACCGCCGGCGGCCCCGCCGACCAGGCCGGCCTCAAGCCCGGCGACGTGATCACCAAGCTCGGTGGCATCACCATCGACAGCGGCCCGACCCTGGTCTCCGAGATCTGGACCCACAAGCCCGGCGAGAAGGTCGACGTCGAGTACACCCGCGACGGAAAGACCGCCAAGACCACCGTCACCCTGGGCGAACGCAAGGGCGACAACTGACCCACCCCACCCCGAAACGGTGTGCACCGAACCCGCCCCGACCCGTTAGGCTGGCCTCCGCCAAGGAGGGTTGCCCGAGCGGCCTAAGGGAACAGTCTTGAAAACTGTCGTGGCGTGACCCGTCACCGTGGGTTCAAATCCCACACCCTCCGCCAGGGTGGATGAAACCACAGCTCAGGGCGGGTACCGGAGGATTCCGGTACCCGCCCTGACGCGTTGTCGCCCTCCGGTCAGAGGGTGGTCGTGGTGTCCACCAGCGCGAGGTCGAACGGGCCTGATCCCACGTTGAGTTGGGAGGTGACCCGGGTGTTCGCGGGGTCGATGATGCTGAGGCCCTTCGGGTCGTCGAGCGAGCTGGTGAGGTAGGCGGCGGTTCCGTCCGGGGTGAAGGCGACGTTGGTGGGGTTGCGGCCGACGGTGAGCGTGGCGGGGCGGGCGGTGTCGGTGGCGGTGTCGACGACGGCCACGTCGGTGGAGGCCGACTCGGTGACGTAGAGCAGGGAGCCGTCGGGGCTGACGGCGGCGTTCCCGGCGACGCCGAACCCGGGGAGGCCGATCGGTGCGTGGAGGAGGGTGAGCGAGCAGGCGTCGATGTCGAGGACCTGGTTCGTGGTGGCGTCCACGGCGTAGAGGCGTCGGCCGTCGGGCGCGAGCGTGAGGCTGATCAGGAGGCCGCCGCTGTTGGGGCTGTCGAGCGTTGCCAGGGTCTGGCCGGTGCCGAGATCGAGCAGCCTGACGGAGTTGTCGGTCACGACGTACGCCTGCTGCCCGCCGGGGGCCAGCGCCATCCGGATGGGGTTGGCGCCGATGGCGAGGGTCCTGACCACCTGGAGGGTGGCCGCGTCGATGACCATAATGCTGCCCGCGATGGTCGGGGATCCGCTGTTCACGACGTACACGGTGCGCCCGTCCGGGGAGACGAGCACCTGGACCGGCTGCTCTCCCACGGCGACGGTGGCGGTCACCGCGGCGGCGCGCGTGTCGACGACGGAGAGGCTGTTGCTGTAGAAGTTGGCGACGTACGCCGTGGTGCCGTCCCGCTGGACCGCCACCGCGTTGGGGAGCTGGCCGAACCCGGTGGAGACGGTTTCGACCACGCGCTGCGTCCGCCGGTCCAGGACCACCAGGCTGCCGTTGAACCCCTGCGGATCATCGGAGTCGACGATGAAGGCGTACTCGTTCAGGGCCGCGGTGCCGGTGCCGGGCGCGGAAGCGGCGACGTCGGCGGACGCGTGGAGCACGGTCGCGCCGATCAGCAGCAGGGTGCAGGCGCCGATGACGGCGGCCCGTCGGGTGGGATTCCGCACGAGGTTCCTCCTGGGGCACGACCGGGCTGCGACGTGGTTCACCAGGGAGTATGCGGCGCGGTCCGTCCGGTGTGACGGCTCGCCACCATCCTGCGCCGATCTGCCACTCGGACAGCCCCAGGCCCCCGGGCGTCAGGTGGCGGACCGTCAGAAGAGGGTCGGCGGGAGGTCCTGGCCGGGGAGGCCGGGGAGGGTGTCCTGCCAGCGGGTGGCTTCGGTGAGGGGGAGTTGGCGCATGCTGCCGTCGCAGAGGACGAGGGAGCGGCGGTCGCGCTTGTGGTCGTGGATGACGCCGTAGCCGGTGCGGCGGGTGGGCATCAGGGCGACCGGGCGCTCGCAGGCGGGGCACTGGACACGGGGTGCGCGCATGGGAACAGGGTGCCCGAGGGGACCGACAGCGGGACAGGGGTCGGCGCAGCGGCGGTCGGGGCTTGCCCGGGGTGGGGGAGGGGAGGAGAGTGCGGGCGGTGGAGTGGTGTGCGGGAGTGGAGGGTTGCCGTGGGTGATCTGGTCGAGCGGCTGACGGCGGGGCTGCCGGGTGGGGCGGTCGCGGTGGATCGGGATGTCACGGCGGCGTACGCGCGGGACATGGCCGGGTTCTGTGCGGCCGGGGATCCGGCGGTGGTGGTGTTCCCGGAGACGGTGGAGCAGGTGCAGTTCGTCATGCGGACGGCCACCGAGCTGCGGGTGCCGGTGGTGCCGCAGGGCGCGCGGACGGGCCTGTCGGGCGGTGCCAACGCGGTGGACGGGTGCGTCCTGCTCTCGCTGACCCGGATGAACCGGATCCTGGAGCTCGATCCGGTGGAGCGGATCGCCGTGGTGCAGCCGGGCGTGGTGAACGCCGAACTGTCGCGTGCGGCCGAGGCGGTGGGCCTGTCCTACCCGCCGGACCCGTCCAGCTGGGAGTCGTGCACCATCGGCGGCAACATCGGCACCGGCGCGGGCGGCCTGTGCTGCGTGAAGTACGGCGTGACCAGCGAGTACGTACTCGGGCTCGACGTGGTGCTGGCGGACGGCCGGCTGCTGCGGACCGGGCGGCGGACCGCCAAGGGGGTGGCCGGGTACGACCTGACGCGGTTGTTCGTCGGGTCGGAGGGGACCCTGGGCGTGGTGGTGGAGGCCGTGGTCGCGCTGCGGCCCGCGCCGGGCCCGCAGTTGGTGCTGGCCGCCGAGTTCGACTCGGTGGACGCCGCGGGGCAGGCGGTGTGCGAGGTGATGGCGGCGGGGTTCACGCCGTCGCTGATGGAGCTGATGGACGCCACCACCGTGCGGGCGGTGAACGAGATGGCGCAGATGGGACTGCCGGAGTCGACCCGGGCGTTGCTGCTGGTCGCCTTCGACGGGCCGGACCAGCGCGAGCGGCTGGCTGCGGTGGCGGAGCTGTGCACCGCCGCGGGAGCCACCGAGGTGGTGCCGGCCGAGGACCGGGCCGAGTCCGAACTGCTGCTCCAGGCACGGCGCCTGTCGCTGCCGGCGATGGAGCGGATGGGCACCACGATGATCGACGACGTGGCGGTGCCGCGGGCCCGGCTGGCCGCGATGCTGAACGGGGTGGCCGAGATCGCCGACCGGTACCGGCTGACCATCGGCGTGGTCTCGCACGCCGGCGACGGCAACACCCACCCGGTGGTGATCTTCGATGCCCAGGACGCCGAGCAGGTGGAGCGGGCGAAGCAGTCCTTCGACGACATCATGGCGCTGGGCCTGGAACTCGGCGGCACGGTGACCGGCGAGCACGGCGTCGGGCTGCTGAAGCGGGAGTGGCTGGCACGCGAGCTGGGGCCGGTGGGGCTGGAGCTGCAGCGGCAGATCAAGGGGGTCTTCGATCCGCTGGGAATTCTCAATCCGGGAAAGATGATCTGATTCGGGAAAGATGATTAGTCGGGGAAGGATGATCTGACAATCCTGCGCTATTGGGAATTGTCGACAATGGATGGTCATCGAACCGAAGCGGGGCGCGGGCGGTAATTCCGCGCGCCCCGGGGCTCGTGCGACTCGCCGGACGGGGCCCTCCCGTGCGCCCGCCGGGAGGGTGTTGCGCCGCCGCCGTCCGGGCGAAGTGCCAGATCAGTGTCGGTGCGTCGGTCAGCGAACCGACCGTCCGCGGATTATGCGCCGAGTCGTCAGCATCACGCTAATGGGCGAAAAGGCTCTTCGGTGCTGGTGCTTTGTCGATTTGTTGCGGAAGTCTGGTCCCCGGCGTCGCAGCCCCCGGAGTTCGTTTGGCCGCGAACCCGGATTCGAATATCCCGAATATCAGCTGACCAGTCCGCAGCCCGAGGGCTGACGGTCGACGATTTCACGGAGGAATTTCATGGCGCGCTCCCGCACCACTCACTTGGCCGCCCTGCTCGTTTCCGTCCCGCTGGCAGCCGGTCTGCTGCTCGCCGGGGCCGGCGCCGCGGCGGCCGACAACGGTGCGGCTGCCGACCACGGCTCCAACGGCAGCGTGGTCTCCAACCTCGGCAGCGGCAACATCTTCGGATCGGTCGACGGCAACTACAACTCCACCCAGCAGACGGCGACCGGCGCCGGTGCGTCGAACCAGAACAACACCCTGGGCGTGAAGGACAACTACGGCATCGTCCTCGCCGACCAGTCCAACAAGAACTTCACCTTCGTCTACTCGCCGGTCTTCACCTCCTGACCTCCCGGCGGGAGGTGCGTACGGCCGGCGGGGGCGCCGACCGGAACAGGGCACGGACCGCCGTGGCACCCGGGAGTGGAGAGGGTCACCGCCTCGGGGCGCAGAGAGCACGAGATCCCCGGAGAGAAGTCCCGGAGGATCCCGAGGAGAACCCCGCGGGGGCGCGCAGGCCGCAACGGCCTCCGCGCCCCCGCGGGCGTTCCGTCGGAACGGAAAGTCAGCGCCGAGCCGTCAGCGTCGCGCCGACGCTCGCCGCGACGACGCAGCAGATGCCCAGCACCTGCGGCAGCCCGAGCACCTGGCCCAGCACCACCAGGCCGACCAGGGCGCTGACCGCCGGGTCCAGGCTGACGATGACGCTGAACACCCGCTGGGACATCCGGCGCAGCGCGGTCATCTCCAGCGCGTACGGCAGCACCGGGAAGAGCAGGGCGACCGCGGCGACGGCGAGCAGCAGCAGGACGGGGGAGCCGGAGTCGGCCAAGCCGTGCACGGCTTCGGCGGCGCCGAACGGGGCGAGCACCAGGGTGCCGATGGTGAAGGAGACCGCGAGGCCTTCGAAGCCCTTGAAGGCCGCGCCGACCTTGTCGGTGAACAGGATGTACCCGGCGTAGCAGGCGGCGGCGCCGAAGGCGCAGGCCAGTCCGACCGGGTCGAGCCCGCCGGAGCCGTCGCCGCCGAGCAGGGTGAGCAGGGCGACCCCGGCGGCGGCCAGCATCGCCCAGAGGACGTGGCCGGCCCGGCGGGCGAAGACCAGGGCGACGGCGAGCGGTCCGAGGAACTCGATGGTGGCGGCGGTGCCCATCGGGAGGCGGTCGACGGCACCCGCGAACAGCAGGGTCATCCCGGCCGAGGCGACGCCGAGCAGGCCGCCCAGGGCCAGGTCGCGGGGGCTGCGTCCGCGCAGCTTGGGCCGGGTGAAGGCGAGCAGGACGACGGCCGCGAAGGCGAGCCGCAGGAAGGTGGCACCGGCCACGCCCAGGATGCCGAACAGGGGCTTGGAGGCGGCCACACCGAGCTGCACCGCCAGCATCGACACCACGCACAGCACCGGCGCCGGTACCGCGCCCACCCGTCGGCGCGCACCGGCCGACCGGTCGCGGGCGGTGGAGCCCCGCGCCGGGCGGGCACTGCCCTGCACCTTGGAAACGGAGGTGGCGGGCGCGTAGTCGGTGGCGGTTTCGACGGTGAGGGAGGTGCCTGGCATGGGATCGAGTGTCCCGTAAGGAGTGCAACTCGTCAAAGCCGGTTACCGGAAGGTGGCGGGGTGGGGCCGCCCGAGTGACCTGCGGCCCGCTCCGGCGTGTCCTGCGGATCGAGCTGATGGTCTGTCAGTAGTTCTGGAGGGTGCGCTACCTCGGACCGGCGGCACTGACGGCCGCATCGCTCGTCCTGCTGCTCGCCACCGACCGCGACGCCGCGAGTCTGCTGGCGACCGACCCGTCGGCGGCCGCGCCCGCCCAAGGCGCAGTCGCCCTGGCCGCGCCCGCCCAGGCCGCAGTCGCCGCGCCCGCCCAAGCCACGGCCGCCCTGGCGGGGCCCGCCCCGGCCGCACCGGCGCTGGTCGTGCAGACCGTCGCCCACGAGGTCGTGCCGCAGCTCGGCCCGGCCCTCACCCCGGAGACCCCGCCGGCCCCGCCGGTGGTGCTGAAGCGCACCGTGCTGGCCGACCCGCTGCGCGCCCGCAAGACGCCGCTGCCGAGCGAGGTGTTCGCCGGGGCCGGGTTCGACGCCTGTACCGCGCCGTCGCTGGAGACCCTGCAGGCCTGGCGCGACGCGTCGCCGTACGGTGCGGTCGGCATCTACCTGAGCGGGCGTCAACGGGCGTGCGGCCAGCCGAGGTTGACCGCCGACTGGGTGCGGGAGGCGAAGGCGATGGGGTGGCGGCTGATCCCCACCCACGTCGGGCGGCAGGCGCCGTGCATGACCACGGGGAAGCCGCAGCGGATCGACCCTGCGACGGCGGTGCAGCAGGGGAAGGAGGAGGCGGCCGAGGCGGTGAAGGCGCTGAAGAGCCTGGGGCTGCGCACCGGTACCCCGGTCTACCTGGACATCGAGGCGTACCCGCGCGGCGACGCGGCCTGCAGCCAGGCGGTGGTGGACTTCACCCTGGGCTGGACCCAGGCACTGCACAAGGCGGGCTTCCGGTCCGGCTTCTACTCCTCCACCGACGCGGGGATCGCCGACCTGGCCGCCGCCGCCCGCGCGGGCAGCTCCCCGCTGCCGGACGCGGTCTGGTACGCCCGCTGGGACGACCACCCGACCACCACCGACGGCGCGGGCCAGCTCGGCACCGACCTGTGGACCCCGCACTCCCGGATCCACCAGTACCACGGCAACGTCCAGGAGACCTACGGTGGTCAGACCCTGACCATCGACCGCGACCAGCTGGACGGCCCGGTCGCCCGCTGAGCGGCCCGCCCGGCGGGCGTTGACCAGCGGCTGAGGCCCGGATCTCATCTCGGTTGCGGATGCTGACAGCGGGGGTACCGCGACGGAACAATCGGACGAACCGCTTGCTACCTGCGGGTAGTAAGTCCGCCGCCCGGTCAAGGAGGACCCCGCGTGTACAGCACGATGCAGGACGTTCCGCTCACCGTCGCCCGGATTCTGCAGCACGGCTCCACCGTCCACGGCCGGTCCACCGTCACCACCTGGACCGAGGGCGGCCCGGTCGTGCGGACCTTCGCCGAGATCGGCGCCCGCGCCGCGCAGCTCGCGCACGCGCTGCGCGACGAGTTCGGGGTGGCCGAGGGCGAGGCCGTGGCGACCCTGATGTGGAACAACACCGAGCACCAGGAGGCGTACCTCGCCATCCCGTCGATGGGCGCGGTGCTGCACACGCTGAACCTGCGGCTGCCCGGCCCGCAGCTGGCCTACATCGTCAACCACGCCGCGGACCGGGTGGTGATCGTCAACGGCTCGGTGCTGCCGCTGCTCGCCGCCGTGCTGCCGCAGGTCGCCGGGACGGTCCGGCACCTGGTGGTGGCCGGCCCGTACGACCCGGCGCTGCTGGCGGGCTACGACGGCACGGTGCACGACTACGAGGCGCTGATCGCCGACCGCCCGACCGGGTACCCGTGGCGCACCGACCTGGACGAGCGGCAGGCGGCGGCGCTCTGCTACACCTCCGGCACCACCGGCGACCCCAAGGGCGTGGTCTACAGCCACCGCTCGGTCTACCTGCACTCGATGCAGATCATCGCGGCCTCCTCGTTCGGCCTGACCAGCCAGGACGTCGTGCTGCCGGTGGTTCCGATGTTCCACGTCAACGCCTGGGGCATCCCGCACGCCGCCTTCATGACCGGCGCCAGCCTGCTGATGCCGGACCGCTTCCTGCAGCCCAAGCCGCTGGCCGAGATGATCGACCGGATCAAGCCGACCTTCAGCGCCGCCGTCCCGACCATCTGGACCGGCCTGCTGGACGAGCTGGACGCCGGCGACTACGACACCTCCACGCTGCGCACCGTGGTGATCGGCGGCTCGGCCTGCCCGCCCTCGCTGATGAAGGCCTTCGAGGAGCGGCACGGCATCCGGGTGGTGCACGCCTGGGGCATGACCGAGACCTCCCCGCTCGGCACCGTCGCGCACCCGCCGGCCGGCCTCTCCGCCGAGGAGGAGTGGCCGTACCGGGTCACCCAGGGCGTCTTCCCGGCCTCCGTCGAGGCCCGGCTGATCGGGCCGGACGGCGAGCCGATGCCCCACGACGGCGTCGCCGCAGGCGAGTTGGAGGTCCGCGGCCCGTGGATCGCCGGGGCGTACTTCGGCGGCGCGAACGGCGAACCGGAGCGCCCGGAGGACAAGTTCAGCGAGGACGGCTGGCTGCGCACCGGCGACGTCGGCACCATCACCGCGGACGGCTACCTGACCCTGACCGACCGGGCCAAGGACGTGATCAAGTCCGGCGGCGAGTGGATCTCCTCGGTCGAGCTGGAGAACCACCTGATGGCGCACCCCGAGGTGGCCGAGGCCGCGGTGGTGGCCGTCCCGGACGAGAAGTGGGGCGAGCGCCCGCTGGCCACCGTGGTGCTGCGGCCCGGCGCCACCGTCGGCCTGCCCGAACTGCGCGCCTTCCTGGCCGGACGGATCGCCTCATGGCAGCTGCCCGAGCGCTGGGCGCTGATCGACGCGGTGCCGAAGACCTCGGTGGGCAAGTTCGACAAGAAGGTGATTCGCGCCGACTACGCCGCCGACCGCCTGGAGGTCACCCGGCTCGGCAAGGAGTAGCCCGCCCAGGGCGGCCCCCAGGGCTCCGGACGATCGGAAAAGCGGATGCCGGAATACCCCAGGGGGGTATAGCGTTCCACTGACCGGAGATCACCGGACGACAGATCACCGGACGACAGGGGGCCGCCATGGAGCACACCGACCACGCCGAACAGCAGCAGCACAGCCACCAGCACCACGCCCACGCCGGGCACCACGAGCACGCCGACCACCTGGCACACACCGACCACCAGGCGCACCAGCACCACCACGCGCAGGGCGGAGGCAGCAGCTGGCGGGTCGCCGCCCAGGCGACCCTGCACTGCCTCACCGGCTGCGCCATCGGCGAGGTGCTCGGCCAGGTGATCGGCGTCGGCTTCGGCCTGCACAACGGCGCCACCGTGGTCATCTCGATCGTGCTGGCCTTCGTCTTCGGCTACGCGCTGACCATGCGCGGCGTGCTGAACGCCGGTCTGGGCGTGCGGGAGGCGCTGAAGGTCGCGCTGGCCGCCGACACCGTGTCGATCATCGTGATGGAGCTGATCGACAACGGCGTCATGGTCACCGTCCCGGGCGCGATGGACGCCGGACTCGGACAACTGCTGTTCTGGGTCTCGCTGGCCGGCTCGCTGGTGCTGGCGTTCGTGGTCACCGTCCCGGTCAACCGCTGGCTGATCGGCCGCGGCCGCGGCCACGCCGTGGTGCACGCCTACCACTGACGCCTACCACTGCCGCCCGCCACTGGCGCCCGCCACTGACGCCCGCCGCAGCCCGGCAACCCGAAGGGCCCCCGCCGACGACTCGGCGGGGGCCCTCAACGGTGCGCTCAGCGCACGTCGTTGACGGTGTTTCCGGTGATCGACCCGTCGGTGCCGTCCACCGTCACCAGGTGGCGCACCCCGTCCGGGCCGAGCACGTCGACCGCCCAGGAGCTGCCGCCGCCCTCGCGGCCGACCACCGACAGCGCGTCCACCTTGCCGCCCGGCACCGCCCCGGCGGCCTTCGCCACCGCCTGGTCGGCGGGGATGCCCGGCAGCGCCGCGGGCGCGAGCTTCCCGGCCGGGCCGGCCTGCTTGCCACCGACGGACAGGCCCGGCATCCCGGGCATCCCGGGCTTCACCACGGCGCCGCCGAGCACGGTGCCGTCCGGCAGTACCTTGCCCTCGACCAGCTTCCCGTCGGGGCCGGCGACCACCCCGCGCTCGCCCTTCCCCATCCCGGGCTTCACCGGGAACGGCGCGCCGGGGACGTCGCCGTCCCAGGCGAACACCGTGCGCCCGCGGTCGTGGTGCTCGGCCACCGCGACCCCGCCGACCGCCACCACGCCCAGCACCACCACCACGGCGGCGCCCAGCAGCCAGCGGTTCCGCGGCCGCTCCGGAAGCCGGACCACCCGCTTGCGCAGCGAGCGCTTGGCGACCGGGACGGCCGCCTCCTCCTCGAAGCCGGACTCCGACGACTCCGGCGGTATCGGCTGAGACATACGCGTACGACTCCCTCGAAACACGGCCGGGACACCCCGCTGGCCGGGCGCCCAGCATGCCCGGGGCTGCCTGAAGCCAAGCTGAAGCCGCCCTGGGCGGCCCCGGAGCCACCTGTCACCCTGGTCCGCATGCGCGTACTGGTGGTCGAGGACGAACGGCGGCTCGCCGCCGCACTGCAACGCGGCCTGCGGGCCGAGGGCTTCGCCGTCGACCTGGCCCACGACGGCAACGAGGGCCTGTGGCTGGCCACCGAGCACGACTACGACGTGATCGTGCTCGACATCATGCTGCCCGGCCTCAACGGCTACCGGATCTGCGCCCGGCTGCGCGCCGCCGGCGACGACACCCCGATCCTGATGCTCACCGCCAAGGACGGCGAACTCGACGAGGCCGAGGCGCTGGACACCGGCGCCGACGACTTCCTCTCCAAGCCGTTCTCCTACGTGGTGCTGGTCGCCCGGCTCCGCGCCCTGGTCCGCCGCACCGGCCGCCGGCTCCCGCAGACCCTGGAGTTCGGCGACCTGGCGATCGACCCGGCCCGCCGCACCTGCAGCCGCGGCGGCACCGAGATCCGGCTCACCACCCGGGAGTTCGCCGTCCTGGAGTGCCTGGCCCGGGCGGCCGGCGGCGTGGTCTCCAAACGGGAGATCCTGGAGAGCGTCTGGGACTCCGCCTACGACGGCGACCCCAACATCGTCGAGGTGCACATCAGCGCCCTGCGCCGGAAGATCGACACGCCGTTCGGCCGCACCGCCGTCGGCACCCTCCGCGGCGCCGGCTACCGGCTGGCGGTGGACGGTGGCTGAGCGCGCCTTCCGCGACCTGATGAGGCGTCAACTCGCTCGCCTGGTGCCGCGGTCCGTCCGCGCCCGGGCCACCTTCGCGGCCACCGCCGTGGTCGCCCTCGCGCTCGGCGGGACCGCCTTCGCACTGCTCGCCGTGCTGCACGCCAACCTGGTCCGCAATGCCCAGGACGCCGCCTTCCAACAGGCCTCCGACGTCGCCGAGTTGGCCGGACGCCAGCACCTGCCGCCGCTCCTCCCGGCCCGCGGCGCGGACTTCATCCGGGTGATCGACGCCAAGGGCCGGCTCATCGCCACCACCCCCGACCTGATCAAGCCCCCGGGCCCGGACGCCGTCCCGCAGCCCGTCCCGTTCAAGCAGCCCGTCCCCGTCAAGCCCGGCATCCCGGTGGCGAAACTCGCCGACCAGGACCACCGCCAGCGCGTGGTCACCACCACCGTCACCGGTCCGGACGGCCAACTCACCGTCTACGCCGGGACGTCCCTGCGCGACGCGGACGCCGCCGGGCAGACCGCCGCCACCGGGCTCGCCGTCGCGGTACCGCTGCTGATCCTCACCATCGCCGTGGTCACCTGGCGGGTCACCGGCCGGGCCCTGCGGCCGGTGGAGGCGATCCGAGCCGAGGTCGCCGAGATCACCGGACACGACCTGCACCGCCGGGTGCCCGTCCCGCACACCGGCGACGAGGTCGCCCACCTCGCCGTCACCGTCAACGCCACCCTCGACCGGCTGGAGGACGCCGGCCTGCGCCAGCGCCGCTTCATCGCCGACGCCTCCCACGAACTGCGCAGCCCCATCGCCGTGTTGCGCACCCAACTGGAGGTCGCGTTGGCCCACCCCGACCCCGACCTGTGGCCCGAACTGCTCGCCGACGCCCTGCAGGACACCGTCCGGCTCCAGGACCTCGCCGCCGACCTGCTGCTGCTCGCCCGACTGGACGCCGCCGACCCGGTCGCCACCGAACTCCTCGACCTGGACGTGCTGTTCGCCGACACGCTGGCCGCCCGCGGCCCGGACCGGATCCCGGTGCACGCCGAACTCGCCCCCGGAATCCGGGTGGTGGGGAACCGCACCTGGCTCAGCCGACTGCTCACCAACCTGGTCGACAACGCCCAGCGCTACGCCGACCGCCGGATCGAGGTCCGGCTGACCGCCCAACGCGGCGTCACCGGCGCGGTGTTGGAGGTGTGCGACGACGGCCCGGGCATCCCGCTCGCCGACCGGGAGCGGGTGTTCGAGCGCTTCACCCGGCTCGACGACGCCCGCAGCCGTGAACTCGGCGGCGCCGGACTGGGGTTGGCCATCGCCCGGGACCTGGCCGGGCACCACGGCGGCACCCTCGCCGCGGAGGACACGCCGCACGGTGCCCGCCTGGTGGCCCGCCTTCCGCTGGCCGAGCCACCCCCGCGCTGAACCGGCAGGCCCCGAAGGCGAGTTGCCCGCCGGCACCCGGACGTCAGCGGCTGCTGCCCGCCGTCGCGACCTCGCCCAGCGCGCCGATCCGGGCCAGCAGGTCGACGATCCGGCCCTGCACCTCGTCGGTGGTGGAGCGCTCGGCCAGGAACAGCACGGTCTCGCCGGTGCGCAGCCCGGGACGGGCCTGCGGGTCCAGCCCGGCCGCGGTGTACACCACCAGCGGGGTGCGGTGCAGCCGGTCGTTGGCGCGCAGCCAGTCCAGCAGGCCGAGGTGGCGCCGCTCGATCCGCAGCAGGTCCATCACCACCAGGTTCGGCTGCACGCTGCTGGCCCGGGCCACCGCCTCGTTCTCGTCGGCGGCGTGCTCGACGTGCATGCCGCGCCGCTCCAGGCTGGCGATCAGCGCCGCCGCCACGTCCGGGTCGGACTCCACCAGCAGCACCCGGGCCGCGTGGTTCTCGCCGTCCCGCGGCGCCAGCGCACGCAGCAGCACCGCCGGGTCGGCGCCGTATGCGGCGTCCCGGGTGGCCTGGCCGAGTCCGGCGGTGACCAGCACCGGGATCCGGCCCGCCAGCGCGGCGGTGCGCAGCGACTGCAGGGCGGTCCGGGTGATCGGCCCGGTGAGCGGGTCGACGAATAGCGCCGCCGGGGCGACCGGAGCGTGCGCGTCCACCTCCTCGCGGGAGGCGACGATCACCGGCTGGAAGCCGCGGCCCTCCAGCGCGCCGCGGGTGGACGGGTCGGGCTCCGGCCAGACCAGCAGCGGGCGCGGACCGTCCGCCGCCTCCCTCGCCTGGGACAGTTCGGCCATCGGACGCGGCGGGGTGCGACCCTCCGCGGCGGCCGGCAGCGCCAGCGCCGTCCCGTTCGAACCGGCCCGCACCGCCTGCCCGTTGGCCTCCGCGGGCCGCTCGCCGCCGGGCGGCAGCGCGGCCGGCTCGGCCGCGGGCAGCGCCGCGGCGGGCTGCGGGAAAGCCGCCGGGAAGGCGGCCTGGAAGCCGCCGCCGAGCGGGCGCGGCGGGGCGAGTTCACCGAGGCCGGTGCCGATCGGCTGCGGCTGGACGGGCTCGGCCGGCGGCGCGGCCTGGGGCAGCGCGGGCGGGGCGAGCGGCGCCGGCGGCACCGGTCGGGGCGCGGGCTCCAGCTCGGCGGAGGGCGGCGGCCCGTCGGCCGGGATCGCGGGCAGCACGGCCGTCACCTCCTCCGCGCTCTCCGCGGTGTTGGCGGGCAGCGCGAGGCGCCGCCGCCGACCGGTCGGCTGGACGGCCGGGGCGACCGGCTCCGGCGGGGTGGCGGGCAGCGCGTGCTCCAGCCCGGGGTAGATCGGGGTGCCCGGGTCGGGGATGCCGGGGATGGAGAGCGCCGGGGCGCTCTCCACCGGGGGCTCCACGGCGGGCACGCTCGCGGCGGCGGGTTGGGCTGCGGCGGGCTGCGCGGCGGCGGCCTGTGCGGCCGCGGCGCGGCGCCGTCGCCGGCCGGTCGGCTCGCCGACCGGAGCCTCGGCGCCGGCCGCACCGGACGGGGTACCCGGCGCGTCAGGAGCGGACTCGCCGGACGAGGCCGGCTCGGGACGGTCGGCGGCCGGGGTGACCGGGCCGAGCGCGATCGGGGCGCGCGGCGCCTGGTCCGCCGTGTCCCCGCCGGCGGCCTCCAGTCGGGCGGCGGCCCGGGCCCGGCGGCGACCGGAGCCGCGGGTCTCGGCGGCCTCCGCGCCGGCGGGCGCGGGCTCGGCCGCTGACGACTCGTCAGCGGCGGCCGGTCCCGGCTTGGGGGCGCCGCCCTGCCCGGGCAGGTCGGGCAGCATCGCGGTGTCGGAGTCCTTGGGCACGTGCTGGCGCTTGACCGGGGCGCCGGAGGAGTCGCTCTCCGGGTCGATCGGCAGCTCGACCACGTAGGTCGCGCCGGCGCCGTTCGGCAGGTCGTGCCGCTGCAGCACCCCGCCGTGCCGGAGCACCGCGGCGCGGGCGATCGGCAGGTGGACGGGGCTGGCGGTGCGGGCCGGGCCGCGCACCTCGATCCGGGCGACCTCGCCGCGCTGGGCGGCGGCCAGCACCACCATCGGCGGCTGCCCGCCGGACGGCGGATCGAACGGCCCGCCGTGGGCGGCGGCCTCCGCCTCGGCGCGGGCCGGGTCGAGCGAGGGGGTGACGCCGCTGACGTCGGCGACCAGGTGGGCCAGCGCGCGGGCCAGGCGCTCCCGGTCGGCGATCACCTTCACCGCCGCCGCGTGCACCGAGTAGCGCACCCGCCCGGGGCCGACCAGTTCCCCGGCCTCCTCGACGGCGAGCTGCACCACCTCGTCCAGGCCGACGCCCTCGCGGTCGAGTTCGGCCTTGCCGCGGTCGGCGGCGGCCTCGAAGCGCTGGTGCTCCAGCACGCCGTCTATCAGCCGGCCGAAGCGGCGGCACTCGTCGGCGAGCCGGCGCAGCGTCCAGTTGGCCTCCGGCCAGAGCTGCCCGGCCGGGTCGGCGGCGAGCGCGTCGATCCGGCGGTGCAGCGCGCCGAGCGCGCCGCCGAGTTCGGACTCCAGGACGGCGGTGAGGTGCTCGTTGCGGGCGGTCAGGGCGAGTTCGGCCGTCCGGTCGGTGAAGGTCATCACCGCGCCGACCAGCTGCTCGCCGTCCCGGACCGGGGCGGTGGTCAGGTCGACGGTGACCGGGACGCCGTCCTTGCGCCACAGCACGGTGTTGCGGATCCGGTGTTTGCGGCCGGAGTGCAGGGTGTCCATCAGCGCCGAACTCTCGGCGGCGAGCGGGCTGCCGTCGGGCTGGGAGTGCTGGATCAGCGGGTGCAGCTCGCGGCCGCCGAGCTCGCTGGCGCGGTAGTCGAGGATGTGCGCGGCGGCCGGGTTGACCAGCACCACGCGGCCTTCCAGGTCGACGCCGAGGACGCCCTCGGCGGCGGCCCGCAGGATCATCTCGGTCTGCTTGTGCTGACGGCGCAGTTCGGTCTCCACGCCGAGCCGCACCGACAGGTCACGCACCAGCAGCAGGAGCAGGTCCTGGTCGGCGGTGGCGTAGGAGACGAAGCCGGGGGCCGAGCCCTCGCCGTCGTCGGTGAAGTCGTTGCCCGACACCTCGACGGTGAAGGTGTTCCCGTCGGTGCGACGGGCGGTCATTCGGACGGGTCGGTCGAGGCTCTCGGTCTCGCTCGCCGGTGGCCGCATCGAACCGGGGATTCGGCTGGGGTCGAACTCCGGCAACAGGTCCAGCACTCCCATGCCCACCAGCGAGGTGCCGGGTGCCTGCAGGCATTCCACGGCGGCCTTGTTGGCGTCGACCACGGTGCCGTTGCTGTTCACCAGCAGCAGCGGGTCGGGTAGTGCGTCGAGTATTGCGGCGAGGCGAGCAGCGCCTCGGGTCGGCCTGCTGCTCACGTCGACAGGTCTCCTCACGGCTACGGTCCGCCGCTGCGACGCGCGGCACAGGCTCTCCTCGGAGACTGGAGTATCTCATTCTTCTTTGCGTCGCGGACGACCCGGCCAGTATCGTTGTGGTGGTTGGTGCCGGGGCCTGCGGCTGTGGCATCATCGCAGTCGCACGGAGTGCGCCGGTTCGCCGGTCGTGGTCCGGGTGTTGGAGGCGTCGCCTAGTCCGGTCTATGGCGCCGCACTGCTAATGCGGTTTGGGCTTTATCGTCCATCGAGGGTTCAAATCCCTCCGCCTCCGCCTCGTTGGAAGCCCCGTCGGCCATCGGCCGGCGGGGCTTCCGCGTTGTCGGGGTCGGCGGGCGACGGTCCGCCACGGCTGGGCCGTGACCGCTTGACGGGGCCGGTGGCAATGAATTTCGCCCCAGGTCGAGGGTCATGTAATGTTGTCCCCGCAACGCCCCGGTAGGCCAGGCCGACGGGGCGAGCGCTCATAGCTCAACGGATAGAGCACTTGACTACGGATCAAGAGGTTGCAGGTTCGAATCCTGCTGAGCGCACCACTCCCCGCTCGCGGTCCCCTCGGGGATCGTCCGAGCGCTCATAGCTCAACGGATAGAGCACTTGACTACGGATCAAGAGGTTGCAGGTTCGAATCCTGCTGAGCGCACCAGCCGAAGGCCCCGGGTTCCCAGGTCGTGTCCCGTGGGGTGGTGTAGTGGTCGTGCGCCAACGGTCATGAAGTAGACGGGAGTTCGTCGAGGCCGGGGTTGTCGGGGTAGATCTTCTCCATGCTGGCCTCGGGCAGGTAGCGGCGAG
>NZ_JBSFXE010000040.1:0-68398 GCF_053595195.1 Kitasatospora sp. NPDC002522 | reverse complement strand
GCCCGGTTACATTCCGAACCCGGAAGCTAAGCCTCATAGCGCCGATGGTACTGCAGGGGGGACCCTGTGGGAGAGTAGGACGCCGCCGAACAATCATTCAGAAGAAGCCCCCCGCCTTTCAGGCGGGGGGCTTCTTCGCGTTGTGCGGGTGCCACCGGATACCCTTCGCCAATGCAGAACCTGACGCTGACGTGGCAGACCTCGGCCGGTGCCTCCGTGGCGCTGTACGGTGCGGCGTTCGCGGTCAGGCGGGTGGGTGCTCGGCGGGCCGGCGCGGAGGCGGGGCGGGGGCGGGCGGCGGTCGCGGCGGATGTGCTGCGGGAGGCGGGGACGCTGCTGGCGTTGTTCGCGCTGTGGCAGGTGGTGGGGCACCTGTCGTTGGTGGGGACGGACAACGCGTTGGACCGGGGGGAGTGGATCCACCGGACGGAGTTGTCGCTCGGGTTCCCGGACGAGGCGTCGTGGCAGCGGGCGGTGATGCCGTACCCGTGGGTGGTGAAGGCGGCGAACTATTACTACGCGACGATGCACTTCGGCGTGATGCTCGTCGTCCTGCTGTGGCTGTTCCTGCGGCACCGGGACCGGTACGGGTGGGTGCGGACCACGGTGGTGCTGACGACGGCGGTGTGTCTGCTGGTCCAGTTCATCCCGGTGGCGCCGCCGCGGATGCTGCCGGGGAACGGGTTCGTGGACCTGGCGGCGGAGTACGGGCAGTCGGTGTACGGGACCGCGGTGGCGGGGGTGGTGGCGGACCAGCTGTCGGCGATGCCGTCGGTGCACGTGGCGTGGTGCGTGATCGTGGCGGTGGCCGTGATCACGGTGGCGCGCGGGCCGTGGCGTTGGCTGGTGGTGCTGCACCCGGTGGCGACGGTGTGGGTGGTCGTGGTGACGGCCAACCACTTCTGGGCGGACGGGTTGGTGGCGCTGGCGATCCTGCTGGTGGTGTACCTGGTGCAGTTCGCGTCCTCGGGGTGGCGGCAGGACGACGTCCGGCCCGAGCCGGTGGTGGCGTGGCCGACGGAGGGCTCCAGGCCGGAGCGGCGCTCGGTGAAGCACTGAGGCCGACGGCCGGGGGTGGAGCTCAGACCGGCTGGGCGGAGAGCAGGGCGTCGGCGAGTGCGGTGCGGTAGTACCGGCTGGCGGGGCCGGAGCGGGCGCGGGCGACCAGGCGGGCGTCGAGCAGGATGCTGAGGTGGTCGCCGATCGCCGCGGGGCTGAGGCCCGTGAGGGTGGCCAACTGGGCGGTGTCGCGCGGACGGTCCAGGCCGGCCAGCAGTTCGGCGCGGGCGGCGCCGAGCAGGCGTCCGAGGCTGGCGGGCGGGGTGCGCGGGGTGGGGACGGGTCCGGCGGAGGTCGGGTAGACCACGGTGACGCGGGCGTGGGTGTCCCGGACGAGCCAGCCGTGACGGGCGCTGCACGGGATGAACAGCAGCTCGGTGACGGCGGGTTGGCCGGTGGGCAGGGCGACGTCCGGGAGCGCGGCGGGCCATCCGTGGGTGGCGGCGTGCCGGGTGCGGGCGGCGATGTCGGCGCGGAAGGCGTGCCGTCGGTGCGGCCAGTCGGGGCGGACGACGTGCTGCCAGGTCCACTCGAGGAGTTCGGCGAAGCCGCGGGTCGCTCGGAGCCGGGTGAAGTCGGGTTCGCGCGCGTCGTCGTCCGGGCCGGGGGGCGGGAGGGGCAACTCGGCGGGCCAGGTGGCGGCTTGGCGGGTGGCGAGCCAGTCCGCGAGTGGGGGGTGGGCGTCGAGGCGCTCCAGGAAGGCGGGCTGGTGGGCGGCGAGCCAGGCGCGACGCCACGGCTCGGGGCGGATCTCGGCGAGGATGCCGACGGTGGCGATGGTCTCGACCAGCGGTGAGAGTGCGAAGCGGCACGCCGCGGGGGTTTCCGTGCTCACCTGCCAGTGCCCCATGTGCCGCCTCCGGTCGCCTCCGAACGAGACAGTAGCAATCGTGGGAGGGGGAGGGAGGGGATTGTTGGGAGGTGGGATGTGGGGGTCTTGGGGTGGGGGCGGCAGTCGCGGGAGGGGGAGGGGGAGGGGGGGATTGTTGGGAGGCGGGGTGTGGGGGCGGCGATCGCGGGAGGGGGTTCTGGGGGTGGATCAGGGGACGCGGAGGGTTGGGGGCCCGGGAGTGGGGTGTGGGGAGTGTTCGACGGTCGCGGGACGCCCGGAGGCCCGGGCGCCGTGGGGGTGGCGTCCGGGCCTCGGGGGGTGGGGCGCTTACTTGACCGGGAGTTCGACCCGGCCCCAGCGTCCGCCGGTGAGGGTGGCGGTGGCCCAGTACCAGGCGGCCAGGCCGGAGACCGCGGCGACCCAGGAGCCGGCCTTGCCCCAGCCGCTGGTCTCGCTGAGGACGCCGATGGCGCTGAGCGCCAGGGAGACCGTCAGGAGGCCGTAGACGGCGCGGGCGAGGAGGCCGGAGCCCCAGGAGGCTGCGGTGAGGGTGAGCGCGAGGAGCGCCCACAGGAGGAGGAACAGGCCCGCGGTGTTCTTGTTGGCGGCGCCGGCACCGGACCAGACGGCCCAGAACGCGCCGAGGGCGGTGAACGCGGTGCCGCTGAAGCGGTCGCCGCCGCGGAACTGCCAGAGGCCGGCGATGAACAGCGTCACGCCGCCGACCAGGTGGGCGACCGTGCCGGCGCCGCCGGCCGAGGTGCCGCTGAGGATGCCGGTGCCGAGCAGGCCGTAGGCCAGCAGGGTCAGACCGAGGGCCAGGTAACCGAGCGGACCCGCGTCTGCGGATCGGGCGTTCGCCCCGGAGGCTTCATTGCTCACCGGAGGCTCCTTTCACTCTGCGCCAGGGCATGGCGAGGTAGCCCTGAAGGGTGGGTGTGCGAAGAGTTGCGCGCGACCGGGCCGTGGGCGCACCGAAGAAGGGGGGGTGCGGCGGCTGCGGTGGAGTGAGCGACCTCGCGGCTCAGCCGCTGGTCGGTGCCCTTCCGGGGTGGAAGCCCCCGGTGCTTACGGTGTACCCAGCCCAGCCGCTATGTACCCTTGTGAATCACGCAGAATGAGCAAGTGTGAGCAAACCGTGACTAGTTCTGACGCTGGGTCGGAATACGGAGCGTCAGGATCGCCATGTCGTCGGACGGCGGCTCGGGGGCGAAGCGCTCGACGGCGCGGTGGACCCGGGCGGCGACCGCGCCGGCGGTGAGTCCGGCGCAGCCGGTGAGGACCTCGATCAGGCCTTCGTCGCCGAGCATCCGGCGGCCTTCCCGGCGTTCGGTGACGCCGTCGGTGACGCAGAGCAGGACCTCGCCGGGGGCGAGGACCAACTCCTCGGCGGTGAGGTCGAGTTCGTCCATGACGCCGAGCAGCGGCTGGGGCGAGGCGGCCTGGTCGACCTGGCCGTCGGTGCGCAGCCGCAGCGGCAGCGGGTGGCCGGCGCAGACCAGCGAGAGGGTGGTGGAGCCGTCCTCGCGCGGGGTGAGTTCGCCGTAGAGCAGGGTGAGGAAGCGGGCGCGGCTGCCCTCGTCGAGGATGGCGGCGTTCAGCCGGGTGAGGACCTGCGGGGCGGTCAGGCCCTCGCGGGCCAGCAGGCGCAGGGAGTTGCGGGCCAGGCCGGTGACGGAGGCGGCTTCGGGGCCGGTGCCGCAGACGTCGCCGATGGCGAAGCCGTAGGTGCCCTCGCGGATCGGGAAGAGGTCGTAGAAGTCGCCGCCGACCTCGTTGCCCTCGCCGGCGGCCTGGTAGAAGACGTCCACCTCGACGCCCGGGATCTTCGGCAACTCGGGCGGCAGCAGGGCGCGTTGGAAGGCCTGGCTGGTGGCGGTGCGCTCGGAGTAGAGCCTGGAGTTGTCGAGGGCCAGCGCGGCGCGGCGGGACAGGTCCTCGCCGAGTTCGAGGATCTCCTGGCGGAATCTGACGCCGTACCGGGCGCCGAGGACGAGCAGGCCGATGACCCGGTTGCGGGCGGAGAGCGGCAGTACGACCGTCTCGCCGAGCAGGCCGGCGAGTTCGGGGCTGTCGGCGAGGCCGAGCGCGCGGGCGGTCTCGGCGGGGGCGGCCCAGGGGCGGGCGCCGGGGCTGCGGACCGGGTCGGGTGCGGCGGTCTTGTCGAGCAGGGCGCGCAGCGGGTCGATGCGGTCCTCGTCCTCGTGCAGGACGAAGGCGAGTTCGGCGCCGCCGGCGGTGTCGGCGGTGGTGTACACGGCGCACCAGGAGGCGAGGGTGGGAACGGCCATCTGCGCCATCAGGGCGAGGGTCTGCTCGTGTTCGAGGGTGCCGGCCAGCAGGTCGGAGGCTTCGACCAGGAAGGAGAGCGAGCCGCGGCGCAGCCGTTCGAGTTCGCTGAGCCGGGCGCTCTCCAGGGCGAGGGCGATCCGGTCGGCGGCGAACTGGAGGCGCAGCGCGTCCTCGTTGTCGTAGCGGCCGGGTTGGGCGGCGGCGACGCCGAGGGAGCCGGTGAGGCGGCCTTCGACCTTGAGCGGGACGGTGATCAGCGAGCGCAGTTCGGTGTCGGCCAGCAGCGGGGCGCTGCCCGGGCGGACGGCGAGGTCCTCGTGGACGGCGGGCAGCCGGGCGGAGTCGTAGCGGCCGGCGCCGATGGCGTCGATCGGCAGCCGGGCGAAGCGGCGGGTGGGGCCCGGCAGGCCGGTGGCGGCGCGCAGTTCGAACTCGGTCTCGTCCTCGCTGGTGAGCAGCAGGTAGGAGGCGTCGGCGTCGAGCAGGTCGCGGGCGCGCTCGACGATGCGCTGGAGCAGGCTGGAGAGGTCGTCGGGGGAGACCGGGCCGACCAGCAGATCGAGCGGTTCGACGGCGGTGGCGGTGGTCTCGACGCTGGTGCCGGGGCTGCGCAGGACGGCGCGGTCCTGCTCGCGGACCAGCAGGCACAGCACGGTGGGGACGCCGTCGCTGTCGCGCAGCCGGACGTGCGCGCCGTAGACCGGGCGGACCACGTCGTCGGTGGTGCGGACGGTGTAGCTGCCCTCCCAGCGGGCCAGGCGCAGGGTGTCGCCGAGGCCGAGTCCGGGGGTCTGCGGCCAGATCGCGAACTCGGCCCAGGGACGGCCGAAGACGGCGTCGGCGGGGTGCTGGAAGAGCGCTTCGGCGTCGGCGTTCCAGTGCCGGACCCGGCCGTGCTCGTCGAGTTGGACGACGGCGACGCGGACCGGGCCGTCGGCGGCGGGGAGTTCGCCGCCGGGGAGGCTGGGCAGCGCGTAGCGGGTGCCGGGCTGCTGCTCGGCCAGGGCGAGCCGGAACCACACGGTCTTCCGGCCGGCCGCGTACTCGACGCCCCAACTGCTGGACAGTGCGGAGCACATGAGCAGGCCGCGGCCGCCCTCGCCGTCGGGGTCGGCGTACCGGTCGGAGTTGAGGGTGACGTTGGCGAAGGACGGCAGGCCGCGTTCGGGGTGGCGGTCGGTGACCTCGATCCGGACGGTCTCGTCCTCGCGCAGGCAGGCGACCTCGGCGGCGGTGCCGGCGTGCACCACGGCGTTGGTGACCAGTTCGCTGACCAGCACGACGGCGTCGTCGACGACCTCGGGCAGGTCCCATCCGAGCAGGGCGTCCCGGACGAAGCCGCGGGCAGCGGCGGCCGACCGGTCGACCGGTTCGAAGGTGGCGGCTGCGCGCGCGGTGACCACGGCCACGTCTCCTCTGCTCTGGTCCGGTGTCTGTCTGGTCCCCCGGGCGGCGTGCTGGGGCCCGGTGCGGCCCTCCACCCTACTTTCCGGTTGGTACCCAGTGGGCCCGGGGACCTGAAACAAGCCCCAGGGGGTGATTTCGTTCACCACTTTCGTCGCCGACCTGGAAAACCCTGGGCAACCGGCCCGTCACCGGGTGCAGGTGCTGTCACACTGGGGGGTCCGTGTGCCGTGGGCCGCCTCCGGGTGGCCGGGTACGCGGCGCGGGAGCGGCGGGCCGGTCGCCGGTCCTTCCGCGGCGGTGAACAGTGATGAGCTGGGAGGGCCCCGTTGAGTTCGGCGACCAAGGACGTTTCCGGTACGACGACGACGCCTGCGGCGCGCGGCAGCCGGTCGGCGCCGCCGTCGCGGGCCGGCGGGCGCCGCTCGGGTCCGGGCCGCGGCGCGGAGCCCGCGGAGCTGCGCAAGCTGCTGGCCGCGCTGACCGCGATGCGGGACGGCAACTTCCGCCGCCGGCTGACCTTTCCCGGCGACGGCCTGCTGGCGGAGATCGCCGCGGTCTTCAACGAGGTGGCCGAGCGCAACCAGCACCTGACGGGTGAACTGGCCAGGGTGCGGCGGGCGGTGGGCCGGGAGGGCCGGCTGTCCGAGCGGCTGGAGACCGGGGTCGGCGAGGGCGCCTGGATGGCGGCGGTCGACAACTGCAACGCGCTGATCGACGACCTGGCGCGGCCGATGGCGGAGGTCGGCCGGGTGCTGTCGTCGATCGCCGAGGGCGACCTGACGCAGAGCATGGAGCTGCGCTCGGTGCACACGACCGGCGCGAGCTACCCGCTGCGCGGCGAGTTCCTGAAGGTCGGCCGGACCGTGAACGGACTGGTCGACCAGCTCAGCGAGTTCACCGACGAGGTGACCCGGGTGGCGATCGAGGTCGGCACCGAGGGCAAGCTCGGCGGGCAGGCCCGGGTGCGCAGCGTCTCCGGTTCGTGGAAGGACCTGTCGGACTCGGTCAACACGATGGCGGGCCGGCTGACCGCGCAGGTCCGCAACATCGCCGAGGTGACCACCGCGGTGGCCCGCGGCGACCTCTCCCGCAAGGTCACCGTCGACGTGGACGGCGAGATGCTGGAGCTGAAGAACACCGTGAACACCATGGTGGACCAGCTCAACTCCTTCGCCGCGCAGGTCACCACGGTGGCCCGCGACGTGGGCACCGAGGGTCGGCTGGGCGGTCAGGCGCAGGTGTCGGGCGTCGCGGGCGTGTGGCGCGACCTGACCGACTCGGTGAACTTCATGGCGGCGAACCTGACCGCGCAGGTCCGCAACATCGCCGAGGTGACCACCGCGGTCGCCAAGGGCGACCTGTCGCGCAAGATCGAGGTCGACGCGCGCGGCGAGATCCTCGAACTGAAGAACACCATCAACACGATGGTCGACCAGCTGTCGGGCTTCGCCGAGCAGGTGACCCGGGTGGCGCGCGCGGTCGGTACCGAGGGCATCCTGGGCGGCCAGGCGCAGGTGCCGGGCGTGGCGGGCGTCTGGAAGGACCTCACCGAGAACGTCAACTCGATGGCGAACAACCTGACGTCCCAGGTCCGCAACATCGCCCAGGTGACCACCGCGGTCGCCAAGGGCGACCTGTCGCAGAAGATCCAGGTCGACGCGCGCGGCGAGATCCTGGAGCTGAAGAACACCATCAACACGATGGTCGACCAGCTCGGCGCGTTCGCCGACGAGGTGACCCGGGTGGCCCGGGACGTCGGCACCGAGGGCATCCTCGGCGGCCAGGCCAGTGTGCCGGGGGTCTCCGGTACCTGGAAGGACCTCACCAACAGCGTCAACCTGATGGCCAACAACCTGACCAGCCAGGTGCGTTCGATCGCCGAGGTGACCACCGCGGTGGCCCGCGGCGACGTCTCCAAGAAGATCACCGTCGACGCCAAGGGCGAGATCCGCGAGCTGGTCACCACCGTCAACACCATGGTGGAGCAGCTGTCGGCGTTCGCCGACGAGGTGACCCGCGTGGCCCGCGAGGTCGGCACCGACGGCATCCTGGGCGGTCAGGCGCGGGTCTCCGGCGTCTCGGGCATCTGGCGCGACCTGACCGACAACGTCAACCTGATGGCGTCCAACCTGACCTCGCAGGTGCGCAACATCGCCGAGGTCGCCTCCGCGGTGGCCCGCGGCGACCTGTCGAAGAAGATCGCCATCGACGCGGCCGGCGAGGTCGCGGCGCTGGCCGACACGCTGAACACGATGGTCGACCAGCTGTCGGCCTTCGCGGTCGAGGTGACCAGGGTGGCCCGCCAGGTCGGTACCGACGGCATCCTGGGCGGTCAGGCGGGCGTGCCGGGCGTGGCCGGCATCTGGAAGGACCTGACCGAGAACGTCAACCTGATGGCCAACAACCTCACCGGCCAGGTCCGCAACATCGCGCTCGTCATCACCGCGGTCGCGCGCGGCGACCTCTCGCAGAAGATCGACGTCGACGCCCGCGGCGAGATCCTGGAGCTCAAGACCAGCATCAACACGATGGTCGACCAGCTCTCCGCCTTCGCCGACGAGGTCACCCGCGTCGCCCGCGAGGTGGGCACCGACGGGCGGCTCGGCGGCCAGGCCCGCGTCCCCGGCGTGGCCGGCACCTGGCAGGACCTGACCGAGTCGGTGAACGAACTCGCCAACAACCTGACCCGCCAGGTCCGCGCGATCGCCCAGGTCGCCACCGCGGTGACCCGCGGCGACCTGTCGCCCCGCATCACCGTGGACGCGTCCGGAGAGCTCGACGAGCTCAAGGACAACATCAACCAGATGATCGCCAACCTGCGCGAGACCACCCGGACCAACAAGGAACAGGACTGGCTGAAGACCAACCTGGCCCGGATGTCCGGTCTGCTGCAGGGCCGCCGCGACCTGTCCGCGGTCGCCTCGCTGATCATGAGCGAGCTCACCCCGGTGGTCTCCGCCCAGCACGGCGCGTTCTTCCTCGCCCAGCCCGCCGGCCGCACCGCCGAACTGGTCACCGAGGACGACGACGAGAACGACATCGTGCTGCGGCTGATCGGCTCGTACGGCTACCACCGGCGCACCATGCCGACCACCTTCCGGCTCGGCGAGGGCCTGATCGGCCAGGCCGCGGTGGAGAAGCGGCCGATCGTGCTGAAGGAGACCCCGCCCGGCTACCTGAAGATCTCCTCCGGCCTCGGCGAGTCCTCCCCGGCGCACGTGGTGGTGCTGCCGGTGCTGTTCGAGGGCCGGCTGCTCGGCGTGATCGAACTGGCCACCTTCTCCAGCTTCACCGCGGTCGCGCTGGACTTCCTGAACCAGATCGCCGACCAGATCGGCGTCACCGTCAACACCATCTCGGTCAACACCAAGACCGAGGGCCTGCTCCTCGAGTCCCAGCGCCTGACCGCCGAACTCTCCATGCGATCGGCCGAGTTGGAGGCCCGCCAGGAGGAGCTGGAGCGCACCAACGAGGAGTTGCAGGAGAAGGCCGAGCAACTCGCCCAGCAGAACCGCGACATCGAGATCAAGAACAGCGAGATCGAGGAGGCCCGGCAGATCCTGGAGGAGCGCGCCGAGCAGCTCGCGCTGGCCTCCCGGTACAAGAGCGAGTTCCTCGCCAACATGTCGCACGAGCTGCGCACCCCGCTCAACTCGCTGCTGATCCTGGCCAAGCTGCTCTCCGACAACAACGAGGGCAACCTGTCCGCCAAGCAGGTCGAGTTCGCCGAGACCATCCACGGCGCGGGCTCCGACCTGCTGCAGCTGATCAACGACATCCTCGACCTGTCCAAGGTGGAGGCCGGCAAGATGGACGTCCGCCCGGCCAAGATCGCCCTGGTGCAGCTGGTCGACTACGTGGAGGCGGCGTTCCGCCCGCTGACCGTGGAGAAGAACCTGGACTTCGCGGTCCGGGTCTCCCCGGACCTGCCGGTCACCCTGCACACCGACGAGCAGCGCCTGCAGCAGGTGCTGCGCAACCTGCTGTCCAACGCGGTGAAGTTCACCGACGCCGGCGCGGTCGAGCTGATGATCCGTCCGGTGGGCGGCGACGAGGTCCCGCAGCACGTGCGCGAGCAACTGCTGGAGTCCGGCACCATGGACGACCCGGACGAGCTGCTGATCGCCTTCTCGGTCGCCGACACCGGGATCGGCATCCCCGGCAACAAGCTGCGGGAGATCTTCGAGGCGTTCAAGCAGGCCGACGGCGGCACCAGCCGCAAGTACGGCGGAACCGGCCTGGGCCTGTCGATCAGCCGGGAGATCGCCAGGCTGCTCGGCGGCGAGATCCACGTCGGCAGCGAGCTCGGCGTCGGCTCGACCTTCACGCTCTACCTGCCGCTGCGCAGCGAGGGCCCCGAGCCGGTCACCCTGGAGCGCGCGGGCGCCCCGCGCGCCGCCGCCGAGCCCCAGCGCACCCCCGCCGAGCAGTGGACCCAGGAGGCCCGCGAGCTGGTCGAGGAGCGCCGCCGCGGCACCGCCGAACGCCGCCGCGCCACCCGCCCCGAGGACGCCCCGCGCCAGGCCGAGGAGACCGTCCCGCGGCAGGGCGACGCCCGCCCGGCGCCCGGCGTCCCGCCGCGCTTCGACGGCGAGCGGGTGCTGATCGTCGACGACGACATCCGCAACGTGTTCGCGCTGACCAGCGTGCTGGAGCAGTACGGCCTGACCGTGCTGTACGCGGAGAACGGCCGCGAGGGCATCGAGATGCTGGAGCAGCACGAGGACGTCGCCCTGGTGCTGATGGACATCATGATGCCGGAGCTGGACGGCTACGCGACCACCGAGCAGATCCGCCGGATGCCGCGGTTCTCCGGGCTGCCGATCATCGCGCTGACCGCCAAGGCGATGAAGGGCGACCGGGAGAAGAGCCTGCAGGCCGGCGCCACCGACCACATCACCAAACCGGTGGAGACCGACCACCTGCTGGCGGTGATGCGCCAGCACCTCCCCGTCGGGTAACCGCCGCCCGCCCGGGGCGCCCTCGCTGGCGGCCCCGGCCGGGAACCCGGTAGGGTCACCCGTCGTTGCCAACAGTGACCGGACGGTGACGGCCGGCACCGGGCCTGTGGCAGGCAAGGGGGTACGGCTAGCATGACCGGGGTAGTGAGGGGCGACGCACTGGTGTCCGCCCTCGGGAAACAACCGGCAGGAGGGCGGGTCCTGGTGCAGAAGGCGAAGATCCTCCTGGTCGACGACCGGCCGGAGAACCTGCTCGCACTCGAGGCGATCCTCTCCGCGCTCGACCAGACCCTGGTGCGCGCCGCGTCCGGCGAGGAGGCGCTCAAGGCGCTGCTCACCGACGACTTCGCGGTGATCCTGCTGGACGTGCAGATGCCCGGCATGGACGGCTTCGAGACGGCCGCGCACATCAAGCGCCGCGAGCGGACCCGGGACATCCCGATCATCTTCCTCACGGCGATCAACCACGGCCCGCACCACACCTTCCGCGGCTACGCGGCGGGCGCGGTCGACTACATCTCCAAGCCCTTCGACCCGTGGGTGCTGCGCGCCAAGGTCTCGGTCTTCGTCGACCTCTACATGAAGAACTGCCAGCTCAAGGAGCAGGCGGCGCTGCTGCGGCTGGAGCTGGAGGCCGGTGAGGGCCCGGCGATCGGCGGGGCGCTGCTCGGCGAGCTGTCCGCCCGGCTGGCCGCCGTCGAGGAGCAGGCCGAGGCGCTGACCAAGCAGCTGGACGCCGCCGCCGACAGCGGCGCCGCGGCCACCGCGGCCCACCTGGAGCGCAAGCTGGCCGGCCTGCGCCGGGCGCTGGAGGCGCTGCGTCCCGGCAGTAGCTGACGGGTCGTCGGCTCCGCCCGTCCGGGTGATATCGCGCAGCCTGACGGCGCGTCGGCGACACAACCCGCCGAAGTGCGCCCGCGCATGTCCGGCGCAGGGGTGCGCCGGTAGGCTGCTGTCCCATGGCCACACGATCGCCCGGAAGCGCCGCCGCACGCACCGCCAAGTCCGGGCCGGCCAAGAAGGCACCGGCGAAGAAGGTCGCCGCGCCCGCCAAGAAGGCGCCGGCGAAGAAGGCGGCCGCGAAGAAGACCGCCGCCCCGCCGCCGCCCCCGCCCCGGCCGATACTCTTCCGCGCCGTGCGCGCGGTCTGGCTCGGGGTGGCGCACTCGGTCGGCGCGGTCTTCCGCGGCTTCGGCCACGGCGCCCGCAACCTGCACCCCGACCACCGCAAGGACGGCGTCGCGCTGCTGCTGCTGGCGCTCGGCCTGGTCACCGCGGCCGGCACCTGGTTCAGCCCGCAGGGCTGGCTCGGCGAGGCCGCCACCAACGTCGTCTCCGGCCTGTTCGGCCGCCTCGACGTGCTGGTGCCGTTCCTGCTCCTCGCGGTCGCGGTGCGGCTGATGCGCCACCCCGAGGGGCCGGAGGCCAACGGCCGGATCGCGATCGGCCTGACCACCCTGGTGGTCGGCGTGCTCGGCCTGGTCCACATCGGCTGCGGGGCGCCCGCGATGGGCACCGGCGCGACCCGGATCCGGCAGGCCGGCGGCATCCTCGGCTGGGCCGCGTCCACCCCGATGATGGCCGCGGCCGGCCCGCCGCTGGCCGTCCCGCTGCTGCTGCTGCTCGCCTTCTTCGGCCTGCTGGTGGTCACCGCCACCCCGGTCAACCGGATTCCCGACCGGCTGCGCCAGGTCGGCGTGCGGCTCGGCGTGGTCGAGCCGCTGCCCGACGGCGCGGTGTCCTCCGGCGGCCGCGCCTACTCCACCGCCCCGCCGGAGGACGCCGACCCGGACGCGCTGCCGATCACCATCGACGACGACGAGCTCTCCGCCCGCCGCCGGCGCCGCCGCCGCAAGTCGGATCCGGCCGAGTCGGCCGCCGCGCCGGTCTCCTTCGACAAGGACCCGTACGCCACCCGCGACCTGGCCGCCGGCGTCGCCGCCGACCTGGACGGCGCCCTGCTGTACGGGGTGCCCGGCTCGCCCGCGGTGGCCAGCATGCTCGGCCAGGTCAAGGACGCTGTGCCGGATTCGACCACGGGCGCACCGCCCGAGGAGTCGTGGACGCCGGAGGTGCCCGCCGCGCGCGCCTCGGACGCCCCCGACGGCCACGGCGACGCCCCCGCCCGGATGGAACAGCTCCAGCTGTCGGGCGGCGTCGGTTACTCGCTGCCCCCGCTCGACCTGCTGGAGCGCGGCGCCCCCGCCAAGGTCCGCACCCAGCTCAACGACGACGTGAAGGCCCAGCTCACCGGCGTGTTCTCCGAGTTCAAGGTGGACGCCCGGGTCACCGGCTTCACCCGCGGCCCGACGGTCACCCGCTACGAGGTGGAGCTCGGCCCGGCCGTGAAGGTCGAGCGGATCACCGCGCTGGCGAAGAACATCGCCTACGCGGTGGCCACCCCGGACGTCCGGATCATCTCGCCGATCCCCGGCAAGTCCGCGGTCGGCGTGGAGATCCCCAACCGCGACCGGGAGATGGTCACCCTCGGCGACCTGCTGCGCTCGCGCGCCGCCGCCGACGACCAGCACCCGATGGTGGTCGGCATGGGCAAGGACGTCGAGGGCCACACCGTGATGGCCAACCTGGCGAAGATGCCGCACGTGCTGGTGGCCGGCGCGACCGGCGCCGGCAAGTCGTCCTGCATCAACTGCCTGATCACCTCGGTGCTGATCCGCGCCACCCCCGACGAGGTCCGGATGGTCCTGGTCGACCCCAAGCGGGTCGAACTGACCGCCTACGAGGGCATCCCGCACCTGATCACGCCGATCATCACCAACCCGAAGAAGGCCGCCGAGGCCCTCCAGTGGGTGGTGCGCGAGATGGACATGCGCTACGACGACCTGGCCGCCTTCGGCTTCCGGCACGTCGACGACTTCAACGCGGCGGTGCGGGCCGGCACCGTGCAGCCCCCGCTCGGCAGCGAACGGGAACTGACGCCCTATCCGTACCTGCTGGTGATCGTCGACGAGCTGGCCGACCTGATGATGGTCGCCCCGCGCGACGTCGAGGACTCGGTGGTCCGGATCACCCAGCTCGCCCGCGCCGCGGGCATCCACCTGGTGCTGGCCACCCAGCGGCCCTCGGTCGACGTGGTCACCGGCCTGATCAAGGCCAACGTGCCGTCCCGGCTGGCCTTCGCCACCTCGGCGATGGCCGACTCCCGGGTCATCCTGGACCAGCCCGGCGCGGAGAAGCTGATCGGCAAGGGCGACGCGCTCTTCCTGCCGATGGGCGCCTCCAAGCCGGTCCGCATGCAGGGCGCCTTCGTCACCGAGGCGGAGATCGCCAAGGTGGTCCAGCACTGCAAGGACCAGCTGGCCGCCCGCTACCGCGAGGACGTGGTGGTCGGCGGCGGGCCGAAGAAGGAGATCGACGAGGAGATCGGCGACGACCTGGACCTGCTGATCCAGGCCGCCGAACTGGTCGTCAGCACCCAGTTCGGCTCGACCTCGATGCTCCAGCGCAAGCTCCGGGTCGGTTTCGCGAAAGCCGGCCGTCTCATGGACCTGATGGAATCCCGCGGGATCGTGGGTCCCAGCGAGGGCTCCAAGGCCCGCGACGTGCTGATCAAACCCGACGAACTCGACGGTGTACTGATTACTCTGCGCGGGTAACCGACGGGTGGTGCAGCACGCTCGCGTCGGCCGGGTGACCACCCGTCAACTCCGGCCGACGACTGTGGCTCGTTCGGGCCCCCTCCGGTTGAGAAACGTTACGCCACCACCCCTAGACTGGTCTCTCAGCAGGTGGCCTCACGCTCGAAAGGCGCGCCCAGTGACCATCGGCAAGACCCCCCGTCGTGCAGCTCCCGGCTCCGCCGTGCCCGCCTCCGGTGCCCCGGAACGCACCGGCGAGGACGGGCCGAGCATCGGACGGGTGCTCGCCACCGCCCGGATCGACGCCGGACTGACGGTCGACCAGGTCAGTACCCAGACCCGGATCCGGGTGCCGATCGTGCACGCCATCGAGTCCGACGACTTCGAGCGCTGCGGCGGCGCGTTCTACGCCCGCGGCCACCTGCGGCTGATCGCCCGCGCCGTCGGCGTCGACGGCGAGGCCCTGGTCGCCCGCTACGACGGCGAGTACGGCCACGGCTCCGCGCCGAAGGCCAGCCAGCTGCTGGACGCCGGCCCGATCAAGGTCACCGACCACCGCCGGCCGAACTGGACCGCCGCGATGGTCGCGGCGATCGTCGCCGTGGTCGGACTGATCGGCTACAACCTGGTCGGCTCCTCGTCCTCCGGCGGCAACCAGCCCGGCAGCGCCAGCGCCCCGCTGCCCTCCGGCGCCTCCGCCGCGGCCACCCTGTCCGCCTCCGCGCAGCCGCCCGCCCCGGCCCCCAGCGTCGCCGCGATCGCCGCCGCCCCGGCCGACAAGGTCACCGTGAAGCTGGTCGCCGACAAGGACAAGAGCTGGGTCACGGCCAAGGACGGCAGCGGCAAGTCGCTGTACTCCAACAACCTCGAAGCCGGCCAGGACCAGACGTTCACCGACCCGAAGAAGATCACCCTGGTGATCGGGAACGCCGGCGCCGTCCACCTGTTCGTCAACGGCAAGGACCTCGGACCGGCCGGTCAGGACGGGCAGGTCGTGCACCTCACATACACCCCCGGCGACCCGCAGGCGGGCTGATCCGGGCCTCCTGATCGAGGCTCGCGCCCTCCGGGGGGAACGCCACCGGGGGGCGCGCGTTAATCTTGGCGTCATGCCTGAACCCCGCACTGTCGCCCTGGTCACGCTCGGATGCGCCCGCAACGAGGTGGACTCCGAGGAACTCGCCGGGCGACTGGAGGCCGACGGCTGGCGGCTGGTGGACGACGCCAGCGAAGCCGACGTCGCCGTCGTCAACACCTGCGGGTTCGTCGAGGCCGCGAAGAAGGACTCCGTCGACGCCCTGCTCGAGGCCAACGACCTCAAGGGCCACGGCCGCACCCAGGCCGTGGTCGCGGTCGGCTGCATGGCCGAGCGCTACGGCAAGGAGCTCGCCGACGCCCTCCCCGAAGCCGACGGCGTGCTCGGCTTCGACGACTACGCCGACATCTCCACCCGCCTGAACACCATCCTGTCCGGCGGCCACGTCGAGGCCCACACGCCGCGCGACCGCCGCAAGCTGCTGCCGCTCACCCCGGTCGAGCGGCAGGCCGCCGCCGCGGCGGTCGCGCTGCCCGGCCACGGCGCCCCCGAGGACCTCCCCGAGGGCGTGGCCCCCGCCTCCGGCCCGCGCACCCTGCGCAAGCGCCTGGACGCCTCCCCGGTCGCCTCGATCAAGCTCGCCTCCGGCTGCGACCGCCGCTGCTCGTTCTGCGCCATCCCGGCCTTCCGCGGCTCGTTCATCTCCCGCCGCCCCAGCGACGTGCTGAACGAGGCCGTGTGGCTGGCCGGCGAGGGCGTCCGCGAGGTCGTCCTGGTCTCCGAGAACAACACCTCGTACGGCAAGGACCTCGGCGACATCCGCCTGCTGGAGACCCTGCTCACCGAGATCGCCGCCGTCGACGGCATCGAGCGGGTCCGGGTCAGCTACCTGCAGCCCGCCGAGATGCGACCGGGCCTGATCGACGCGATGACCGGCACCGACAAGGTGGTGCCGTACTTCGACCTCTCCTTCCAGCACTCCGCGCCCGCGGTGCTGCGCCGGATGCGCCGCTTCGGCAGCACCGAGCAGTTCCTCGGCCTGCTGGAGTCGATCCGCGCCAAGGCCCCCGAGGCCGGCGCCCGCTCCAACTTCATCGTCGGCTTCCCCGGGGAGACCGAGGAGGACTACGCGGAGCTGGAACGGTTCATCACCCACGCCGGCCTGGACGCCATCGGCGTCTTCGGCTACTCGGACGAGGACGGCACCGAGGCCGCCGGCTACGACGGCAAGATCGACCAGGACGTCGTCGACCAGCGCGTCGCCCGGCTCTCCCGGCTCGCCGAGGAGCTCACCGCGCAGCGCGCGGAGGCCCGCATCGGCAGCGAGGTCACCGTGCTCGTGGAGTCCGTCGAGGACGGCGTGGTCGAGGGCCGCGCCGCCCACCAGGCCCCCGAGACCGACGGCCTGACCACGCTGCTCGGCGTCGAGAACCCGGTCGTCGGCCGGTTCTACCGCGCCGAGGTCATCGGCACCGAGGGCGTCGACCTGGTCGCCGAGGCGCTGCAGGCCACCGGAGCGGACGTATGACCAAGGGGCCGGGGGCCCCGGCCGCCACCCGGCCGACCCCGGCCGCCGCACCCCCGCCGCCCGGCGTGTGGAACATCGCCAACGTGCTGACCATGTTCCGGCTGCTGCTGGTCCCGGTCTTCGTCGCGCTGCTCTTCGCCGGCGGCGGGCACGACCCCAAGTGGCGGGCCTTCGCCTGGGCGGCCTTCGCCATCGCGATGATCACCGACGTCTTCGACGGCGAACTGGCCCGCCGCAAGGGCCTGATCACGGACTTCGGGAAGATCGCCGACCCGATCGCCGACAAGGCGATCATGGGCGCCGGCCTGGTCGGCCTGTCGATCCTCGGCGACCTGCCCTGGTGGGTCACCGCCGTGATCCTCGCCCGCGAACTCGGCATCACGCTGATGCGGTTCTGGGTGATCCGCTACGCCGTCATCCCGGCCAGCCGCGGCGGCAAGCTGAAGACCCTCACCCAGGGCATCGCGGTCGGCATGTACGTCCTGGTGCTCACCGGCCCGCTGGCCACCGCCCGCGCCGTCGTGATGGGCGTCGCGGTCGTGCTCACCCTCGCCACCGGCCTGGACTACGTCGTCCAGGCGGTCCGGCTGCGCCGCGAGGGCCTGGCCCGGGAGCGCGCCGGTGAGTGAACCGGCGGGCCTGGCGGCGCTGGCGCTCGACGCCCTCAAGGCGGAGGGCGCGACGCTGGCGGTCGCCGAGTCGCTCACCGGCGGGCTGCTGGCCGCCACGCTGGTCGACGTGCCCGGCGCCTCCGCGGTCTTCCGCGGCTCGGTCACCGCGTACGCCACCGAGCTGAAGGCCTCGCTGCTCGGCGTCGACGAAGGCCTGCTGGCCGTGCACGGGCCGGTCCACCCCGTGGTGGCCCGGCAGATGGCCGAGGGCGCGCGGCGGCTGCTCGGCGCGGACTACGCCCTCGCCACCACCGGCGTGGCCGGCCCCGACCCGCAGGACGGGCAGCCCGTCGGCACCGTCCACGTCGCGCTGGCCGGCCCGGCGGGAACAGAAGCCAGGCCGCTCCGGTTGTCGGGGGGGCGTGCCACCATCCGACAGGGGTCGGTGGCCGCCGCTCTGGAGCTGCTGCTGGAACGGCTAGCGCCCGAGGCCCGGCCGCGCTGAGCTTTGCGGAAAACCGCGAAGGCGCGGCATCAAGCGGAGGATCGTGTTACACCGGATGCTCCGGCTGGCAGGAACAGCAGGACGACATCCCGTCGGAATCCCGACCGGTGCCGGACATCTGCCCGTCACGGGTGGTTCGGCGGCCAGGATGGGGAAGAACAGGGGAGGGGACGCCTTGCAGCCCAGAGTGAACACGACCCCGGTCCCCGCACGGGATGCAGACAAGGCGGTACGGTGGGGTCGTGACATCTCGATCCGCAGTCCGAGGAGGGAGGCACCGATGATTCTGCTCCGTCGCCTGCTGGGCGATGTGCTGCGTCGGCAGCGCCAGCGCCAGGGCCGCACACTCCGCGAGGTGTCGGCAGCTGCCAGAGTCTCGCTCGGGTACCTCTCCGAGGTCGAGCGGGGTCAGAAGGAGGCGTCCTCCGAGCTGCTCTCCGCCATCTGCGACGCGCTGGACGTGCGGATGTCGGAGGTCATGCGCGAGGTCAGCGACGAACTGTCGCTCGCCGAACTTGCGGCGATGGCCACCCTCTCCGAGGGTGATCTGCTGAGGCCGGTGCTCGAACCGGTTCCGCTGCCGGCCCCCGGCGTCGACCGGTCCGGATCCATCTCGCCCAAGGCGGCGATGGACGTGGTGGCGGCCTGACCGGACCTCGACCGCCCCGCCACGACGCGGGGCGCCGGGTGAAGGAGGGTCCGCGATGCGAAGTGCACTGCTGCTCGGTACGTCGGCACTGGCCGGCCTGGGCTTGATACTGCTGCTGACGGGCGGCACCGCGATTCACGGCGGTGCCGCCCTCGGCATGCTCGCCGCGGGCTGGTGGGGGATGGGGCTGATCCCGGTGCACGCCCGGCAACAGCCCGAGCCCCCGGTCACCCGTCGGCAGGATCGCGAAGCGGACGAATGACGCGTCCCGCGCTGCGCGTCAGCGTTTGCGGTAGCCCTTCGGGGTGGCGTGGAAGCCGGCGGCTTCGAGGTGGGGGCCGAGCGGGCTGGTGAGGGCCGGGTGGCCGTTGACGCGTTCGATGGTGAGGGGCGGGACGAGCGCGGCGAGGGCGGCGGTGAGCGGGGCCTCGTCGGTGGTCCAGGCGAGCAGGGACTTGCCGCCGCGCTCCAGGTAGAGGACCAGCTCGCCGTCGACCAGGGCGACCAGGGAGCCGGCCTTGCGGGCGGGGCGGTGGGCGGCGGTGGTGTCGGCGGGGGGTTCGGGCCAGGACAGCGCGGCCCCGTAGGCGTTGGCGGGGTCGGCGGCGGCCAGCACGAGGGCCTGCGGGGCCTCCGCGGGGGCGGTGGAGGACCAGTCGCCGGTGGCGCGCTCCAGTCGGGAGTTGACGGAGCGCAGGCGGTCCGCGGCGCCGTCCATGGCGAACTGGGCGCCGCCGAGGCCCTCGACGAAGTAGCCGCGGCGGGCCTTGCCGCGTTCCTCGAACGCGGCGAGCACCCGGTAGACGCCGGCGAAGCCGCCGGTGACGCGTTCGGCGGCGACGGTGCCGCGGGTGAGGATGCCGTGCCGGTCGAGCAGCGCCTGGGCCTGGGCGGCGGCGCGGACGGTCGGGTCGCCGCCGAAGGACGGCAGCAGGGACCAGCGGCCCGCGGCCGTCGGCGGGCCGGAGCGGGAGGCCGGGCGGGACAGGCCGCGTGCGGCGCCGCTGTAGCGGCCGCGCGGGGTGGAGCGCGGTGCGCGGTGCGCGGTGGAGCCGGCGGTGCGGCCGGAGCCGAGCAGGCCGCGCAGCGGGGCGAGGGTGTCGTTGGTGACGTACCCGGCCCAGACCAGGTCCCAGAGGGCTTCGACGATCTCGGCGTCGGGGGTGTCGGGGACCCGTTCGGCGAGCTGGCGGAAGAACGCGCCGTAGCCGCCGGTGAGGGCCTCCAGCAGGGCGGTGTGGACCGGGCCGGGGGTGAGCGGCAGCGGCTCGGGGCGCAGCAGGTGGGCGTTCTCGGGCAGGTGGAGGCTGATCCAGCCGTCCTTGCCCGGCAGGGCGCCCGCGCCGGACCAGCCGATCTCGCCGGCGGCCATCAGCTCGTCCAGCAGGCCGGGGGAGTAGTCGGCGAGCCGGGCGGGCAGGACGAGCTTCTCCAGCGCGGAGGCGGGCAGGGCGGTGCCCTGGAGCTGTTCGACCACCCGGTAGAGGCCGTCGGCGCCGCGCAGGCGGTGCCCGGCGAGGTGCTGCCACTGCGGGAGGAAGGCGGCCAGGGCCCTCGGCGGGACGGCCTCGACCTCGTGGCGCAGCGCGGCCAGGGAGCGGCGGCGCAGGCGGCGCAGGACGTCGGCGTCGCACCATTCGGGGGCCACGGCCGTGGAGTCGGGCCGGAACTCGCCCTGGACCAGGCGGCCGGCGGCGGTGAGGCGGTGCAGGGTGCCGGTGACGACGGCGCTGCCGAGGCCGAAGCGGTCGGCGGCCTGCTGGGCGGTGAACGGGCCGTGGGTGCGGGCGTAGCGGGCCAGCAGGTCGCCGAGCGGGTCCTTGACGGGCTCGGTGAAGGCCTCGGGGACGCCGACGGGCAGCGGGGTGCCGAGGGCGTCGCGCAGGCGTCCGGCGTCCTCGACGGCGGCCCAGCGCAGGATGCCGCCGATCCGGACCTGGATGGCGCGGCGGGCGGACTCCAGCTCCAGGGCCCAGAGCGGTTCGGCGCCGCGTTCGGTGAGTTCGGCCTCGCTGAGCGGGCCGAGCAGGCGCAGTGCGTCGGCGACGCCCTCGGCGTCCTTGATCCGGCGTTCGGGGGTGCGGCGCTGGAGTTCGGCCTCCAGGTCGGCGAGCACCTGGGGGTCGAGGAGTTCGCGCAGTTCGGCCTGGCCGAGCAGTTCGGAGAGCAGCCGGGAGTCCAACGACAGGGCGGCGGCGCGGCGTTCGGCGATCGGGGAGTCGCCCTCGTAGAGGAACTGGGCGACGTAGCCGAACAGCAGGGAGCGGGCGAACGGCGAGGGTTCGGGGGTGGTGACCTCCACCAGGCGTACCGCGCGGGACTCCAGATCGCCCATCAGCTCGACCAGGCCGGGGACGTCGAAGACGTCCTGCAGGCATTCGCGGACGGCCTCCAGGACGATCGGGAAGGAGCCGTACTCGGCCGCGACCTCGAGGAGTTGGGAGGCGCGCTGGCGCTGCTGCCAGAGCGGGGTGCGCTTGCCGGGGTTGCGGCGGGGCAGCAGCAGGGCGCGGCCGGCGCACTCGCGGAACCGGGCGGCGAACAGGGCGGAGCCGCCGACCTGGTCGGTGACGAGCCGTTCGATCTCGCCGGACTCGAAGACCGCGGCGTCCGCGCCGACCGGGGCGTCGTCGGCGGGCGGGGCGCTACTGCCGTACGAGGTAGTGGTGGCTGACGGGAAGTCGGCGAGCAGGTCGGCGTCGGGCAGCCGCAGCACGATGCCGTCGTCGGCGTGCATCACCTGCGGGTCCAGGCCGTGCTTCTCGCGCAGCCGGGCGCCGATGGCCAGTGCCCACGGGGCGTGCACCTGGGCGCCGAACGGGGAGTGGATGACGATCCGCCAGTCGCCGAGCTCGTCGCGGAAGCGCTCGACCACGATGGTGCGGTCGTCGGGCAGGTGGCCGCAGGCGGCGCGCTGTTCGGCGAGGTAGGCGAGCAGGTTGCCGGACGCCCACTCGTCGAGGCCGGCCTCGCGCAGCCGGGCGGTCGCCGGTTCGGGGGCCATCGCGCCGAGTTCGCGGACGAACGCGCCGACCGCGCGGCCGAGTTCGAGCGGGCGGCCGAGGGTGTCGCCCTTCCAGAACGGGAGCCGGCCGGGGACGCCGGGGGCGGGGGTGACGAGGACCTTGTCGTGGGTGATGTCCTCGATCCGCCAGGACGTGGTGCCGAGGGTGAAGACGTCGCCGACGCGCGACTCGTAGACCATCTCCTCGTCGAGCTCGCCGACCCGGCCGCCGCCCTTCTTGGGGTCGGCGCCGGCGATGAAGACGCCGAACAGGCCGCGGTCGGGGATGGTGCCGCCGGAGGTGACGGCGAGGCGCTGGGCGCCGGGGCGGCCGGTGACGGTGGCGGCGACGCGGTCCCAGACCAGGCGGGGGCGCAGCTCCGCGAAGGCGTCGGAGGGGTAGCGGCCGGCCAGCATGTCGAGCACGCCGTCGAAGGCGGACTGCGGGAGGGTGGCGAACGGCGCGGCGCGGCGGCAGACGGCGAGCAGCTCGTCGACGTCCCAGGTGTCCAGGGCGGTCATCGCGACGAGTTGCTGGGCGAGGACGTCCAGCGGGTTGCGGGGGATGCGCAGCGCCTCGATCCGGCCGGCGCGCATCCGTTCGGTGACCACGGCGGACTGCACCAGGTCGCCGCGGTACTTGGGGAAGACCACGCCGGTGGAGACCGCGCCGACCTGGTGCCCGGCGCGGCCGACGCGCTGCAGTCCGGAGGCGACCGAGGGCGGCGACTCGACCTGCACGACCAGGTCGACGGCGCCCATGTCGATGCCCAGCTCCAGGCTGGAGGTGGCCACCACCGCGGGCAGCCGGCCGGCCTTCAACTCCTCCTCGACCAGGGCGCGCTGCTCCTTGGAGACCGAGCCGTGGTGGGCCCGGGCCAGCACCGGCGGGGCGCCCGCGGCCGCGCCGGAGCCGCCCATCAGGTCGGCGGGGGAGTGCGCCTCGGGCAGCGGCGCGCCGGTGGCCCGCTCGTAGGCGATCTCGTTGAGCCGGTTGCACAGGCGCTCGGCGAGGCGCCGGGAGTTGGCGAAGACGATGGTCGAGCGGTGCGCCTGGACGAGGTCGACGATCCGCTCCTCGACGTGCGGCCAGATTGAGGACTGCTTCTGCGGGTCGCTCTCGTCGGCGGGCGTGGCGGGCAGGTCGGCGAGGTCCGGGACGGGCACCACGACGGAGAGGTCGAAGCGCTTGTCGGCGCCGGGCTGGACGATCGCCGCGCCGCGCTGCGGGCTCAGGTAGCGGGCCACCTCCTCGACCGGGCGGACGGTGGCGGACAGGCCGATCCGGCGGGCCGGGCGGTCCAGCAGCTCGTCCAGGCGCTCCAGGCTGAGTGCCAGGTGCGCGCCGCGCTTGGTGCCGGCCACCGCGTGCACCTCGTCCAGGATCACCGTGTCGATGCCGCGCAGCGCCTCCCGGGAGGCGGAGGTGAGCAGCAGGAAGAGCGACTCGGGGGTGGTGATCAGGATGTCCGGCGGGTGGGTGGCGAAGCGGCGGCGGTCGGCGGCCGGGGTGTCGCCGGAGCGGATCGCCACCTGCACCTCGGGCTCCGGCAGGCCGAGCCGGACGGCGGCCTGCCGCAGGCCGGCCAGCGGGGCGCGCAGGTTGCGCTCGACGTCCACCGCGAGGGCCTTCAGCGGGGAGATGTAGAGCACCCGGCAGCGGCGCTTGGGGTCGGCGGGCGGCGGGGTGGCGCTGAGCCGGTCCAGGGCGGACAGGAAGGCCGCGAGGGTCTTGCCGGAGCCGGTCGGGGCGACCACCAGGACGTCGGTGTCCCGCCGGATCGCCGCCCAGGCCTGCGCCTGCGCGCCGGTGGGCGCGGCGAACGCCCCGGTGAACCAGGCCCGGGTGGCCGGGGCGAAGCCGTCCAGCGGGTCCGCGGCGTCGGCCGGGGGCGGGGCGTCGAGCGGGTCAGGGGCGGAGGAGGCCATGCCCCCATGGTGCCGCGACACGCTGACAGGTCACGGGGAGGCCACCGTCTGACGCATTTCGACAGGATAAATCGTACAAATCGCTCATATGGTGAAGATTCGGACTCGATCCTCCGGAGTCCGGCCCTGCCTGACGAGCGGAGACCGTGCGATGGAGCAGGTGAGCCAGGCCCGCGGCAGCACCCCCCGGCGTCGCCGCAGCATCCGCGTGCTCGGCGCGGCGCTGCTCACCGCCCTGGTACTCGGCGGCGCCGTGCCGTACGTGACCGGCGCGAGCGGCAGCTACCTCAGCTACCTGGTGCTCGACCAGCGCACCGACGCCGACGGCGCCCGGCACGCCGCCGACGAGGCCCGGGCGCTCGGCGGCCAGGTCGTGCAGGACTACCCGCAGATCGGCGCGGTGCTGGCCTACGCCAGCGGCTCCTTCGCCGACAAGCTGCGCGAGCGCCCCGGCATAGCCGCCGTCGGCGCCACCCGCACCGCCGCCGTGCCCTCCCCGCCGCGGCCGCTGGCCGGCGCCGCCTTCGGACACGGGGTGGTCAGCGCCGCCGCGAAGGCGGCCGACGCCGCCGACGACAGCACCGCCACCCTCCCCGACCCCGCCGAGCAGAGCGACTGGAACCTGGCCATGATCGGCGCCACCGACCGGGCCACCGGCTACTCCGCGTTGCTCCGCGCCCCGGTGGTCGACCAGAGCTCCGTCCACACCGCGGCCCGCCCCGGCGCGCTGCCCGGCCCGCAGCAACTGGCCAAGGTCACCGTCGCGGTGCTCGACTCCGGCGTCGACGACACCCACCCCGACCTGCGGGCCGCCGTAGACCCGACCGCCTCCGCCTCCTGCGCCGACGGCCGCCCCGACTCCCGCAGCGGCGCCTGGCGGCCCGACCCCGGGGTCACCGAGAGCGGCCACGGCACCCACGTCGCGGGCATCGTCGGCGCCGCCCGGGACGGCCACGGCGTCACCGGCGTCGCCGCCGGCGTGCGGATCGCCGCCGTCCGGCTGCTCGGCCCGCTCGGCCAGTACTACGCCGAGAACATCGTCTGCGGGATGATCTGGGCCGCCGACCACGGCGCCAAGGCGATCAACGACAGCTACTTCGCCGACCCGTGGAAGTACAACTGCCCGGAGAACGCCGACCAGGCCGCGCTGATCGCCGCCGTCGGCCGGGCCGTCGCCTACGCCCAGCACAAGGGCGCCGTGGTGGTCGCCTCGGCCGGCAACGACGGGCAGGACCTGACCGCCGGGCGCGCCGACCACCGCAGCCCCAACGACCGCGCCTCCGGACCTCCGCAGGACCGCGACCTGGGCACCGAGTGCATCCGGCTGCCCGGCGAGCTGCCCGGCGTGGTCACGGTCAGCGCGGTCGACCGGCGCGGCCTGCCCACCTCGTACAGCAACTACGGGCGCGGCAAGATCTCCATCGCGGCGCCCGGCGGCGACCCCGACGGCGGCCCCGCGAGCGCGATCGTCTCCGACTGGCCGGGCGGGCAGTACGCCGCGCTGGCCGGCACCTCGATGTCCGCCGCGCACGTCACCGGCGCGGTCGCGGTGGTCGCCGCGGAGCACCCCGACTGGGGCCCCGACAGGATCACCACGGCGCTCGCCCAGGCCGCCGCGGCCGGCTGCGGACAGTTGCTGCCGGTCGGCTGCCAGGACCGCGAGTTCTACGGCGCGGGCGTGCTCGACCTGCCGCGCTGACCGGGCGCCCGCGGGCGACACGGGACACCGCGGGCGGCGTTGGATACTGGGGCGCATGAGGCTGACCGAGTTCTGGCGACGGATGTACCTGCACTTCGGCGAGGCGTACGCGGAGTCGTTCGCCTCGGACCACGTGATGGCCGAACTCGGCGGGCGCACCGTGCGGCAGGCGCTGGACGCGGGCTGGGAGGCCAAGGACGTCTGGCGGGTGGTCTGCCTCACGCAGGGGGTGTCGGCGCAGCTGCGTTGACCGGTTTCGGCCGGAGGTGGGCGAGACTGGCCCGGTGGTGAGCAGCGCTGAGACTCCGGACCGATTCTCCGACGACCAGACCGCCGTGGGCGCCGCGCCAAGCGGCGAGCCGGGCGAGCCGGACGCGCCCGCCCTGGCGCGGGTGCTCCGCCGGGCCGAGCTCGGCGGCGGGGCGATGCCGCGCTGGCTGCCCAAGGCGATCCTGCTGGCGCTGCTCGGCGTCGGCCTCTTCCAGCTCGCGGACTGGGCCTTCCACCAGCTGATCGACCTGTTCGTGATGCTGCTGGTGGCGTTCTTCCTGTCGCTGGCGATGGAGCCCGCGGTGGACCGGATGGCCGCCCGCGGGGTGCGCCGGGGCCTGGGCACCTTCCTGGTCTTCATCGGCCTCGGCGTCGCGGTGGCCGGCTTCCTCACCGCGCTCGGCACCCTGCTGGTCGACCAGGTCAGCCAGGTCGCCACCCGGCTGCCCCAGCTGCTGCAGGACCTGATCGACTGGATCAACCACACCTTCCACGCCACCCTGTCGCTCGACCAGCTCCAGCACCAGGTGCTCAAGGACTCCGGCACCATCGAGAAGTACGCCCAGCAGGCCGCCGACAACGTCTGGGGCGTCACCGGCACCGTCATCGGCGGACTGTTCCAAGCCTTCACGGTCGGGCTGTTCACCTTCTACTTCACCGCCGAGGGCCCGCGGGTGCGGCGCACCGTCTGCTCGCTGCTGCCGCCGTCCAAGCAGGGCGAGGTGCTGCGGGCCTGGGAGATCGCGCTCGCCAAGACCGGCGGCTACCTGTACTCCCGGGCGCTGCTGGCACTGGTCTCCACGCTCGGGCACTGGGCGTTCTTCGCGATCATCGGGCTTCCGTACGCGGCGGCGCTGAGCGTCTGGGTCGGCGTGATGTCGCAGTTCGTGCCGACCATCGGCACCTACCTGGCGGGCGCGCTGCCGGTGCTGGTGGCGCTCACCGTGCGGCCGGTGGACGCGCTGTGGGTGCTCGGCTTCGTGATCGTCTACCAGCAGATCGAGAACTACCTGCTGCACCCGCGGATCACCGCGAAGACCGTCGACGTGCACCCGGCGGTGGCCTTCGGCGCGGTGATCGCGGGGGCGGCGCTGCTGGGCGCGGTCGGTGCGCTGATCGCCATCCCGGTGGCCGCCACCCTGCAGGGCTTCGTGGGGACGTACGTGCGCCGATACGAGGTGGAGGACGACCCGCGGATCGACCGCGGCGAGGAGCGGCGGGAGCGCCGCCGGCAGACCGTGCGGCGGCTGCGGCGGATGGTGTCGGGCGGCCCGGGCCAGCAGGAGCGGGGTGGCTCCGGGGAACGGCCCGGGGACTGACCGCGCTCCGGCTTCACCCCCGGGCGCTCAGCCGCACGCGCAGACGGCGCGGCGCGAGTGTCGCCCCCCGCGTCCAGGCGACCGGACGGCCGTCGGCGGGTGCCATGCGCCAGCGGGCGGCGATCGAGGCGACCGCCAGCACGGCCTGGGTCATGGCGAAGGTGTCGCCGATGCACTTCCGGGCGCCCTCGGCGAACGGGATGAACTCACCCCGCGGCGACCTGCCGCGATCGTTCGGCCAGCGGTCCGGGTCGAACACCTCCGCATCGGGGTAGAGGTCCGGGTTCAGGTGCAGCTGGAGGGAGCTGTAGATCAGCGTGGTGCCGGCGGCGAGCGCATGTCCTCCGAGCACGGCGTCCCGGGTGGTCGTCCGGGTGAAGAACCAGGCCGGTGTGTACCGCCGGAGCGTCTCGGTGACCACGCGCCGCGTGTAGTCCAGGTCGGGAATGTCCTCCCAGGTCGCCGCGCGGCCCGCCAGGACGGTGTCCACCTCCTGGTGCAGTCGGCGCTCCACCTCGGGGTGAGCCGTCAGGACGTACATGACGGAGGCCAGCAGTGAGCCCATGGTCTCGATCGAGGCGACCATGATGTTGACGATCTGGTCGTAGGCCTCGGCCTCGCTCAGCGGCTGGGCGTCGTCGTCCCGCGCGGCCAGCAGCAGCGAGAGCAGGTCGCCGTGATCGACGCCGCTGCGCTGGTAGGCGGCGATGTGCTCGCCCGCGATTCGGCGGAGCCGGGCGTTCGCCCGGTCGTACTGCAGCCTGCCCGGTGTGGGCAGCCGGTCCAGCGGGGCCGGCGTCAGCATCCGCTGGTACATGCCCTTCAACACCCGCTGGATGGTGGTGCAGAGTTCGAGCCGGTTCGCCTTCCCGTCCGCCGAGCCGAACATGGTGGCACCGGCGATCCTGGCCGCCAGCTCGTGCGTCGCGAGGGAGACGTCGACGACGTCGTGCTCGCGCCACTCACTGACGACCTCGGCGATCTGGGCGGTCATCATCGCGGCGTAGCCGGGGATCCTCGACCGCTGGAACATGGGCTGCATCATCCGCCGCTGCCGCCGGTGATCGCCGTACGGGCAGGTGACCAGGCCGTTTCCGGCGAACTCGCGAGCCCGGTCGTAGAACGGGCCGCCCTTGTCGAAGATCCGGTCGTTGAGCAGCAACTCGTGGACCAGCTCGGGGTGGCACACCACGACCGCGCTGATCGGGCCGATCTTGACCCGCACCAGGTCGCCCTGCGAGGTCAGGCTCCGTACGAAGCCCTGCGGATCCCGTAGCCAGGACAGTGCGTGACCGATGACCGGGAGCCCTCCGGTGGCCTGACTCGTGGTGAAGCTGGCGGTGGTGGCGGTGCCCACGGCGGATCCCTTCGCTGGACGCTACTCGGGAACACGGGCGCGGCACGGGTGCGGTTCACGCGACGGCCGTTGAACCCGGGCCGTTCGGTACGCGTGTCACGTGGAGAGGTCGACGAGAGAAGACGAGGTGTCCGTGTCCCCTTCCCGGATGGTCCACGAGGAACTGTGCGCCGGGATCCCGCGGATCCCGGCGTCGGAGGCGTTCGAGCACGAGGACGTCCTGAGCGAGTGGCTACGGGAGTGGCTCGCCGCCCACGGTCTGGTCGCCTCGCCGACGGGCTGGCAAGCGATCGCAGCGATCCGCATGCCCCTGTTCACCGCGTACTACAGCCCGATCTGCCGGTCGCGCGACGACACCCGGCTCTACTGCGCGTGGATGACCTGGCTGCACCTGTTCGACGACCGGTTCGACGCCGCGCCGCTGTCGTCGGACGCCGACGCCGCCAAGGCCGTCGTCGACCACTACCTGGAGACCAACGAGGCGCTGCGGAGCGGCCGCCCGTCGCCTGCGCCCACCGATCCCTTCGCGCGGGCCTTCGCCGATCTGGTGTCCTGGACCTCCCGGGGAGCCGGTCCGGAGTGGCGGGGGCGACTGCTCAGCGAGATCGACGTGTGGATGCGCAGCTATCCGGAGGAGACCGTCCACCGCAGGGACGGGCTGGTCTTGGCCCCGGACGAACTCATCGCCCTCAAGCGGAGATGCATGGCGGACCCGCTCTCGCTCGAACTGCTCCAGCGCGTGGGCACCGGTGAGCTCTCCTCGCCGGTACGGGTGCTGCTCGATCCGCTGGTCCAGCTGACCGCCGACATCAAGGGCGCGATCAACGACATCGCGTCCCTGGAGCGGGAACGGGCCTGCGGGGACAACCACAACCTGGTGATCTCGCTGATGCACCACCGCGGGCTGAGCGAGTCGCAGGCGACGGCGGAGGTCGCGCACAGCGTACGGCAGTGGGTGGCGGAACTCGGCGAGCTGGCACGGGACCTGGCGGAGCAGCTCCCGCCGGGGGACGAACGGGCGGCGGCGGTCTCCTGGATGGCTGCGAGCTGTAGCAGCGTCCGGGGGTACCACGACTGGCTGCTGGAGACCGGGCGCTACGCCTCGGCCTGAGTCGCTCCCGTAGGGTTGGAATCGAACGCATGTTCTTTGTACTCTTCGGCGAGGAGTTTTCCACAGGCTGAGCCCGATCGGGGCCGATTGTCGGTGGGACGCGCTAGCGTCGGTGACGATGAAGCGCACAGCACAGAACCCGAGGGTGGAAGCCATGGCAGGAACGGACCGCGAGAAGGCCCTGGAGGCCGCGCTCGCCCAGATCGAGCGGCAGTTCGGCAAGGGCTCGGTGATGCGTCTCGGGGAGAAGGCGAACGAGCCGGTCGAGGTGATCTCCACCGGGTCCACCGCCCTCGACGTGGCGCTGGGCGTCGGCGGTATCCCGCGCGGCCGGGTGATCGAGATCTACGGACCCGAGTCCTCCGGCAAGACCACGCTGACCCTGCACCTGGCCGCCAACGCGCAGAAGGCCGGCGGCACGGTCGCCTTCGTCGACGCGGAGCACGCGCTCGACCCCGAGTACGCCAAGAAGCTCGGCGTGGACACCGACGCCCTGCTGGTCAGCCAGCCGGACACCGGCGAGCAGGCGCTGGAGATCACCGACATGCTGATCCGCTCCGGCGCGATCGACCTGGTGATCATCGACTCGGTGGCCGCGCTGGTGCCGCGCGCCGAGATCGAGGGCGAGATGGGCGACTCGCACGTCGGCCTGCAGGCCCGCCTGATGAGCCAGGCGCTGCGCAAGATCGCCGGTGCACTGAACCAGTCCAACACCACCGCGATCTTCATCAACCAGCTGCGCGAGAAGATCGGCGTGATGTTCGGCTCCCCCGAGACCACCACCGGTGGCCGGGCGCTGAAGTTCTACGCCTCGGTGCGTCTGGACATCCGCCGCATCGAGACCCTGAAGGACGGCACCGAGGCGGTCGGCAACCGCACCCGCGTCAAGGTGGTCAAGAACAAGGTCGCCGCGCCGTTCAAGCAGGCCGAGTTCGACATCCTCTACGGCGTGGGCATCAGCCGCGAGGGCGGCCTGATCGACATGGGCGTGGAGCACGGCTTCATCCGCAAGTCCGGCGCCTGGTACACCTACGAGGGCGACCAGCTCGGCCAGGGCAAGGAGAACGCCCGCAACTTCCTGCGCGACAACCCGCAGCTGGCCGACGAGATCGAGGTCAAGATCAAGGGCAAGCTCGGCATCGGCCCGAAGCCCCCGGCCGCCGCCGAGGGCGAGGCCGCCCCCGCGGTGGAGATCCCCGCCGCCGCCGCGCCCGCCAAGGCCGCGGCGAAGAAGACGGCGGCCGCTGCCAAGGGTTGAGCCGTTGACGCACCATCACAGCAGTGAGCACCCGGCACCGGGCCCGTCCGAGGACGAGCCCGGTGCGGGCGTATGGGAGCAGGAAAGCCCCGCCCCGGTCGGGCCGCCGGACTGGTTCGCGGCCGTGGCTGAGGAGCCGGACGAGGTCGGGCCGGACGAGGTCGGGCCGCCCGAGTGGTTCGCCGCGGCGGCCGAGGAGCCCGAACTCGGGGAGCCGGCGGCCGGGGAGTTGCCCGGGCTGGTGCGGGCGTCCGAGCTGGCCGGGGGGCGGCGGCGCCGGCGCAGTGCGCTGGGGGAGCTGCCGGTCGGTCCGGCGCGCGGCGCGCAGGACGAGGAGCTGCCGCGGGAGCGGCGTGCGCGGCGGAAGGCCGGGTCCGAGGCCGGGACCGAGTCCAGCACGAAGGCCGAGTCCGGCGCGAAGGCCGAGGCGCAGGGCGATCCGGCCGAGCGGGCCCGGGACATCTGCCTGCGGTTGCTGACCGGGGCGGCGAAGTCCCGCAAGCAGCTGGCCGATGCGCTGAAGCGGCGGGAGATCCCGGACGAGGTGGCCGAGGAGGTGCTGTCCCGGCTGGAGGAGGTCGGGCTGATCGACGACGCGGCCTTCGCCGAGGCCTGGGTGGAGTCCCGGCACGCGGTGCGCGGGCTGTCCCGGCGGGCGCTCGCCCAGGAGCTGCGGACCAAGGGCGTCAGCGGCGACACCGCGGAGCGGGCCCTGGCGCAGGTGGACGAGGAGGACGAGTCCGCGGCCGCCCGGGCGCTGGCGGCCCGCAAGCTGCGCTCCACCGCCGGCCTCGACCGCGAGGTGCGGATCCGGCGGCTGGTCGGGGTGCTGGCCCGGCGCGGCTACGCGGAGGGTCTGGCCTACCGGGTGGTGCGGGAGGCCCTGGACGCGGAGGGGGTTGACGACTCGTCAGTGGGGGAAGAAAGCGATCCCTGGTGACAGTTGATCAGATCATCGGAGCCAGATCTCGATCGCATCTTGACCGTTTCGTAACCTCCGCCTAGCCTCACAGTCAGTGGTAGGACGATCGCGGAGGTCGCCTCAGCGGCAGCATGCGCAGGACGGGGAGTGGCCGGATGGGGATCGCTCAGAGCGCCGGATCGGGTTCCTCCCTGCTGCTGGCGGCACTCGTCCTGATCGGGGCGCTGGTGCTGGTGCTGGCCGCCGGATTCCTGATGCTCCGCCAGCGCCGCGCCGAGCTCGACCGCCGTGAGCAGCGCCTGACCGCCGAACTCGCCCGGCTGCACCTGCACGAGGACGAGCTGGCCGCCCGCGCCCTCGACGCCGAGCGGGTGCGCGACGAGCTCGCCGGCCGGACCGCCGAGAGCGTCCGGCAGCTGGAGCGCACCGCCGGGCTCACCGCCGAGCAGGCCCGCGGCGAACTCGTCCGCGCCGCCGAGTCGGAGGCCCGCCGGGAGGCCGCGCTGACCGTCCGGGAGATCGAGCGGCGGGCCGTCGACGAGGGCGAGGGCCGGGCCCGGGAGATCATCGCCGCCTCGATCCAGCGCCTCGCCGTCGAGCACACCTCGGACTCCGTGCTGACCACCCTGCGGCTGCCCAGCGAGGACATGAAGGGCCGGGTGATCGGCCGTGAGGGCCGCAACATCCGGGCCTTCGAGGCGGTCACCGGCGTCAACCTGATCGTCGACGACACCCCCGGACTGGTCCAGCTCTCCAGCTTCGACCCGGTCCGCCGGGAGGCCGCCCGGCTGACCCTGGAGTCGCTGCTCACCGACGGGCGGATCCACCCGGCCCGGATCGAGGAGGCGCACGAGCGCAGCCGGGGCGAGGTCGAGCGGCTGTGCGTGCGGGCCGGCGAGGACGCCCTGCTGTCGGTGTCGGTCGGCGGCGGCGAGATGTCGCCGGAACTGGTGCGCACCCTCGGCACCCTGCGGTACCGGACGTCGTACGGGCAGAACGTGCTCGGGCACCTGGTGGAGTCCGCGCACCTGGCCGGGATGATGGCCGCCGAGCTGGGGGTCGACCCGGAGCCGGTGCGGCGGGCCGCGCTGCTGCACGACATCGGCAAGGCGCTCAGCCACCGGGTGCCGGGCAGCCACGCCGCGATCGGCGCGGAGTTCGCCCGGCGGCACGGCGAGGTGGCGGAGGTCGTCCACGCGATAGAGGCGCACCACGGCGAGGTCGAGCCCAAGACCGTGGAGGCCGTGCTCACCCAGGCCGCCGACGCCTGTTCGGCCGGCCGGCCGGGCGCGCGCAAGGAGTCGGTCGAGGCGTACGTGCGACGGCTGGAGCGGCTGGAGGAGATCGCGCGGGCGCACGACGGCGTGACGAAGGTCTTCGCGATGCAGGCCGGGCGCGAGGTCCGGGTGATGGTGCAGCCGGAGCTCGTGGACGACACGCGGGCGCAGGAGATCGCCCGGGAGGTGGCCCGGCAGGTGCGGGAGGAGCTGACCTACCCGGGGCAGATCCGGATCACCGTGGTGCGGGAGTCGCGGGCGACCGAGGTCGCGCGCTGACGAACCCGCGCGGGCGACCGTTCTGGCACCGCCGGGCCGCGTCCACGTGCAGCTGGATCTCCTCGGCGCGACCTCACGGACGTGTGCCTTCCGATTCGCGCAGTTCCCCGCGCCCCTCGTGGCTGGCGTTCAGCGGCGCGGCCAGGGTGTGGAGGGTTTCGGGGTGGAGGCCCGGGGTGGAGCCGAGGAGGTGGCCGTCGGGGCGGATGAGCAGGACGGTGTGGGGGGTCGCGCCGGGGTAGGTGTCGGTGACGAGGACCTCGGTGGGGACGGGGAGCGCGTCGGCGAGGTCGGCGAGGCGGGGCATGAGGCCGGCGCCGAGCCAGTGTTCGGCGGACCAGACGGTGGTGCCGGGGGCGACCAGGACGAGCAGGAACGCGGTGCCGAGGCGGGCCCGGAGGGTGTCGAGGGTGCCGTCGGCGGTGACCACGGGCAGGTCCGGGACCAGCACGCCGGGGGCGGTGGCGGGGAGCTGCTCGCTGAGTGAGGTGCTGCGTCCGGCGCCGCGCTGGACCGGGACCCGGGCGGGGACGCCGGAGGGGGCGGCGGGGTAGGCGGGGGCGCCGCCGAAGCGGCCGGTGCCGAGTTGGCCGTCGGCGAGCAGCGGGGCGTGCTTGCGGAAGGAGCCGGAGAGCAGCGAGCGGCGGGTCTCGGCCCAGCCGCGCAGCGGTCGCAGCAGCGGCATGGTCTGGTCGACGGCGCGCAGCCGGGCGCCGACCGCGCTGCGGCGTTCGGACTCGTAGCCGTCGAGCAGGGCGCTGTCGGCGGTGGCGGCGCCGGGGGGCAGGTGCCAGGCGAGGGCGAGCCGCCAGGCGAGGTTGTCGGCGTCGCGCAGGCCGTCGGCGAGGTTCTGCATGCCGAGGGCGCCGTGCAGGTGGGCGGCGTCGCCGGCCAGGAAGCAGCGGCCGGTCCGGAAGCGGGCGGCGAGGCGCTGCTGGTAGGTGTGGTCGGCGGCGGCGAGGAGTTGATGGGGCGGCAGTTCGCCGCACCAGCCGGTGAGGGCGGACTTGACCCGGGTGAGCAGGGTGTCGCCGGTGACGATGCCGGGCCAGGTGGCGTGCGGATCGACCGGTTCGGTGGACTGCGGGCGGCCGGGGGGCAGCCGCCAGTCGAGCCGCCAGAGGCCGTCCGGGAGCGGGCGGGCGGAGGCCTCGCGGTCGCCGCGCCACGGGGGTTCGCGGTGCAGGCGGGCCTCGCCGGGGAAGGGCAGGTCGACCCGGACGGTGGCGACCGCGTGCCGGTCGACGGCGGGGCGTCCCGGGAAGCGGATCCTGAGCAGCTTGCGGACCGTGGAGCGGGCGCCGTCGCAGCCGACCAGGTGGCTGCCGCGCCACCACGTGTCGCCGTCCTGGGAGGTGGTGCGGACGGTCACGCCGTCGCGGTCCTGGGAGAGCTCGGCGACCCGGTGCAGCGGGTGCAGCCGGATCAGCGGGGTGGCGCTGGCGGCGTCGCGCAGGCCGCGCTGGAGGCGGTGCTGGGCGAGGTGGAGGACGGGCTCCTGGTCGAGCGGCAGGCGCAGCACCTCGCTGCGGCGGCGCCAGATGGTGAAGGCGTCCCAGCGGGCGGCGTCGGAGGCGACCCGGGTGTAGCCGATCCGGGCCAGGGAGGCGGCGCTCTCGGCGCCGAGCACCACGGTGCGCGGGCTCTCCGGGCAGACGCCGGTGCCCTCGTCCAGGACGATGCTGGGCACCTCGTTGCGGGCCAGCGCGAGAGCCAGGGCCAGACCGACCGGTCCGGCCCCGACGATGATCACCGGATCCATGTCGGGGCCTTCGGGCATGCGGGGCGCGCTGCCGGTGCGTCATATGCCGGGTGGGAGGTCCCAGGTGGTGTCACGAAGAGCAATGCAACAGATCACCTGGGTGTCCGTCAAGCAGCGGCTGTGGTGCGCCGGTTCGCGCCGCGGCGGCCGCGGGCCTCGATCCATTGGGCCAGGCCGGTGAGGGCGAGGCACAGCAGGATGTAGATCGGGGTGCCGACCAGGACGACCGGGATGTACGGGTAGCCGTCCGAGTTGGTGGCGATGATCTTCATCTCCCACAGCAGCTCGGGGTAGGTGATGATGTAGCCGAGCGAGGTGTCCTTGAGCGTGACGACCAGCTGGCCGATGATCGCGGGGAGCATCGAGCGCACCGCCTGGGGGATCAGGACGATGGCCATCACCTGGGTCTTGCGCAGGCCGAGGGCGTAGGCGGCCTCGGCCTGGCCGCGCGGGACGGCGTTGATGCCGGTGCGGATGACCTCGGCCTGGACGGCGCCGTTGTAGAGCGTCAGGCCGATGACCAGGGCCCACAGCGGGTGGGCGCCGAACGCGGCCTGGTACAGCGCGAAGATCATGATCAGCAGCGGCATCGCGCGGAAGAACTGGACCACGGCGGTGGCCACGGCGCGGATGGGGCGGTGGTCGGAGAGCCGGCCGACGGCGAGCAGCGCGCCGAGCACCAGCGAGCCCACCGCGGACAGCGCGAAGGCCTCCAGGGTGGCCAGCACGCCGTCGAGGATGCGCTGCTGGACGGTGGTGTACTGGAAGATCGACCACAGGTCGGCGTCGAACTGGCCGGCGTCGGCGAGGCTGCTGACGGCGTACCAGAGCAGCGCGGCGATGCCGAGTGCGCCGAGCGCGCCGAACAGGCGGTAGCGGAGGCGGGCCTTGGGGCCGGGGACGTCGTAGAGGACCGAGGCGGCGGCGCGGGTGGTGCTCATCGGGCCACCGCCAGGCGACGCTCCAGGGTGGAGAACACGGCGTTGATCGCGAAGCTGATCACCAGGTAGGCGAGTGCCAGCCAGACGAAGATGGCGACGATGGCGTAGCCCTTCTCGGTCAGGGTCTTCTGGACGCTGAACAGCTCGGCGACGTTGAATCCGCCGGCGATGGCGGAGTTGCGCGGCAGGGCGATGAACACCGAGCCCATCGGGGCGAGCACGGTGCGCGCCGCCTGCGGCAGGACCACCAGCGAGAGGGTCTGGCCGAAGCCCATGCCCAGGCTGCGGGCGGCCTCGGCCTGGCCGAGCGGCACGGTGTTGATGCCGGCGCGCAGCACCTCGCAGACGAAGCTGCCGGTGTAGACGCTGAGGGCGATCACCGCGAGCGTGAAGCTGTCGAAGTGCACGTCCAGCGGCGGCAGCACGAAGGTGACCGCGAAGAACAGCATGGTCAGCGGGGTGTTGCGGAAGACGGTCACCCAGGCGGTGCCGAAGGTGCGCAGGACGGGTACGGGGGAGACCCGGAAGGCCGCCAGCACGGTGCCCAGCACGAGTGCGAACAGGGCGCTGAGCGCGCTCAGTTCGAGCGTCTTCAGGAACCCGTGGACGAATAGCGGGAAGTTGCCGTCCTCGAACAGTATGCCCATGCCGGCGGCCCTCCTTTCTCAGTTCAATTCCGGTCGCGGGGACCGGGGGCGGGTCAGTAGCGCTCGAGGGCGGGGACGGCCGGCGCGGCGGAGCCGGACAGGCCCAGGGTCGCGTCGTAGGCCTTCTTCCAGTCGCCGTTGTCCTCGTGGGCCTTGAGGGCGTCGCTGATCGCGCCGCGCAGGGCCGCGTCGTCGAGCTTCAGGCCGACGCCGTACTTCTCGGTGGAGAAGGTCTTGCCGACGACCTTGAGCTTGCCGGCGTTCTTGGCGGCGTAGCCCTTGAGGATGGCGTCGTCGGTGGTGACCGCGTCGACCTCCTTGGTCAGCAGCTTCTCCACGCACTGGGTGTAGGTGTCGTACGCGGTGACGTTGGCGCCGTAGGTCTTGATCTTGTCGATCGAGGTCGAGCCGGTGACGGTGCAGACCGACTTGCCCTTGGTGGCCTCGGGGCCGGTGATGTCGGTGTTGTCCTTGTTGACCAGCAGGTCCTGGCCGGCGATGTAGTACGGGCCGGCGAAGGAGACCGACTTCTTGCGGTTGTCGTTGATCGAGTAGGTGCCGACGTAGTAGTCGATCTGGCCGCCGCCGATGGAGGTCTCGCGGTTGGCGGAGACGACGGTGGTGAACTCGATCTGGTCCGCGGAGAAGCCCAGGTCGGCGGCGATCATCTTGGCGATCTCGATGTCGAAGCCGTTGCGCTTGTTGGTCTGCAGGTCCTCGAAGCCGAGGAACGGCTGGTCGGACTTGGCGCCGATGCGGAGCTTGCCGCGCTTCTTCGCCTCCGTCCAGACCGGCGAGGCGTCGAGCTTGACGTCGGTCTTGACGGTGTAGGTGGGCAGCTGCGGAGCCGCGGAGTCGTTCGACGACGCGCTCGGCGAGCCGTCCTTGCCGCAGGCGGCGACCGCGGTCAGCGCGAGCACGGACAGGGCGACTGCGGCGGTACGACGGGCCTTCATGCGGGCGTTCTTCTCCTCGGTAGTGGCCACGGCCGGCGCCGGGCTCAATCGAAAGAACAGATATCGAACGGACTGATGCTGGATCAACTTCGGCTTCAGTGCTGCAGGATCTTCGAGAGGAAGTCCTTGGCGCGGTCGCTGCGCGGAGCGGTGAAGAACGCCTCGGGGGTGTTCTCCTCGACGATCCGGCCGTCGGCCATGAACAGCACGCGGTTGGCGGCGGAGCGGGCGAAGCCCATCTCGTGGGTGACGACGACCATCGTCATGCCGTCGGCGGCGAGCGAACGCATGACCTCCAGCACCTCGTTGACCATCTCCGGGTCCAGGGCGCTGGTGGGCTCGTCGAACAGCATCACCTTGGGGCGCATCGCCAGCGCGCGGGCGATGGCCACGCGCTGCTGCTGGCCTCCGGAGAGCATCGCGGGGTACTTGTCGGCCTGCGCGCCCACCCCGACCCGGTCGAGCAGCTCGCGGGCGGTCGCCTCGGCCTCGGCCTTCGGGACCTTGCGGACCTTGACCTGGGCGAGGACCACGTTCTCCAGCACGGTCTTGTGCGCGAACAGGTTGAACGACTGGAAGACCATGCCGACCTCGGCGCGCAGCCGGGCCAGTTCGCGGCCCTCGGCGGGCAGCGGGCGGCCGTCCACGGTGATGCTGCCGGAGTCGATGGTCTCCAGGCGGTTGATGGTGCGGCACAGCGTGGACTTGCCGGAGCCGGACGGGCCGATCAGCACCACGACCTCGCCGCGGGCGATCTCCAGGTCGATGTCCTGCAGCACGTGCAGCGCGCCGAAGTGCTTGTTCACCCCGCTCAGCACCACCAGCGGGGTCGCCTCGGCCGGCACGGCGCTGTTCTCGGTCATCGCGGCTCGCTTCCTCGTCCTCGGATCCCGGGGCCAACTCGCTTGGACCGCAGAGCCGGTGATCGTCCGTCTGATGCCGGGGGCCGGAGCCGGCGGAGCCCGCAGCCCCCGGTCGGGGGTGACTTTAGGCAGGTGCACGACGCTCCGTCAGCCGATCTGAGGGGAACTTGAGCATCACGGTTCGGCTACGCCCGGTAGTCGGGGGGTTGCGGATACCGGCTCAGTAACGGACTGCCGGAGCGGGTTGACCGGGTGACGCCGGATGGGGATGGATGCCAGGATGGCCCGATCCACCGTAGGGCCCCGCCATGACAAGCGGCCCGGCCGCACCCGAACCACACCGCAGAGAGGGACCGGATGCGCCTGCTCCTGGTCGAGGACGACGACCGTGTCGCGGCCGCCCTGGTCGCGGTGCTCAGCCGGCACGGATTCCAGGTCCGGCACGCCCGCAGCGGCCACGAGGCGCTCGACGCGCTGGTCCCGGACGGCAGCGACCCGTACCGGGTGGTGCTGCTCGACCTCGGCCTGCCCGACCGCGACGGCTTCGAGGTGTGCAGCCGGATCCGGGCCGGCAGCGGCGTGCCGGTGATCATGGTGACCGCGCGGGCCGACATCCGCTCCCGGATCCACGGCCTCAACCTCGGCGCCGACGACTACGTGGTCAAGCCCTACGACATGGGCGAACTGCTCGCCCGGATCCACGCGGTGGCCCGCCGCGGCACCCCGCAGCCCGCCGAGGACGCGGCCGCCGCCGGGAGCGGGCCGCTCGCCTCCCGCGGCGTCGAGATCGACCGCGAACGCCGCCGGGTCTCCGTGCACGGCCGCGACGTGCCGCTCACCCGCAAGGAGTTCGACCTGCTGGCGCTGCTCGCCCAGAGCCCCGGCGTGGTCTACCGGCGCGAGCAGATCTTCAGCGAGGTCTGGCGCTCCGGCTGGGAGGGCAACGGCCGCACCCTGGAGGTCCACATCGGCTCGCTGCGCACCAAGCTCGGCCTGCCCGGGCTGGTCGAGGCGGTCCGCGGCGTCGGCTACCGGCTGATCCCCGATCAGCCCGACGCCGGAGAGCCGGAGCACTGACCTCCCGTGCGCAACCGCCTGCTCGGCATCCTGATCGCCCTGATGGCCTGCGTGCTGGCCGCGCTCGGGGTGCCACTGGCGTACCTGGTCGCGGCCTCCGAGCAGTCCGCCGTGGTGGTCGACCGGATCGACGACGGCGCCCGCTTCGCCCAGGACCTGCCGGTCCAGGGCTGGGCCAGCGCCACCGCCGTCAAGGGCGAGCCGGACCCCGGCCCCGGCGACGCCGGCCGCCTGCACGCCCTCACCGCCGAGGTCACCCGCTACCACGAGCTGTACGGCAGCCGGATCGGCGTCTTCCGCCGCGACGGCAGCGCCGTCGCGGTCGGCCCGGCCGACTGGCAGGTCCCGCACACAGGCCCAGGCGACCAGGCCTACCGGGAGGCGCTGGCCGGCCGGCGCAGCCACAACCCGCCGCAGGTCTGGCCGTGGACCGAGGAGCGCACCCTCACCGTCGCGCTGCCGGTGGTCCGCGACGGCGACGTGGTCGCCGTGGTACTCACCGAGTCGCCCACCGGGCCGCTGCGCTCGCGCATCCTGCACCGCTGGCTGGTCGTCGCGGGCGGCGAGGCGCTCGCCATGATCGTCGCCATCCTGCTCGCCGTCCGGCTCACCGGCTGGGTGCTGCGCCCGGTGCGCACCCTCGACCGAGCCACCCACGACATCGCCACCGGCCGGATGAACGCCCGGGTCGCCCCCAGCGGCGGACCGCCCGAACTGCGGCGCCTGGCCATCTCGTTCAACGACATGGCGGACCACGTGGTGCTCGCCATGGACCAGCAGCGGGCCTTCGTCGCGGACGCCTCCCACCAGCTGCGCAACCCGCTGGCCGCGCTGCTGCTGCGGGTCGAGCTGATCGGCCTGGAACTGCCCGAGGGGCACGAGGTGGAGATCGCCGCGGTCCGCGAGGAGGGCGCCCGGCTCGCCCGGGTCCTCGACGACCTGCTCGGCCTGGCCACCGCCGAGGGCGCCCGCCCCGAGCCCGAACCGGTCGACCTGGCCTCGCTGGTCCGCGCCCGGATCGACGCCTGGCGCCCGCTCGCCGACCAGCGCGGCGTCGAACTGCGCTGGCAGGGACCCCCGCTGGCACACGCCTGGGCGGACCCGATCGGCTTCGGCAGCGCCCTGGACGCGGTCGTCGACAACGCGCTGAAGTTCACCCCGCCCGGCAGCGCCGTCCAGGTCGGCCTGGTGATCAGCAAGGACGAGGTCACCGTCACCGTCGCCGACGCCGGACCCGGCCTCACCGAGGAGGAGCTCGCCCGGATCGGCGACCGGTTCTGGCGCTCCTCCCGCCACCAGAACGTCGACGGCTCCGGCCTCGGCCTGTCCATCGCCCGCACCCTGCTGCTGGCCGGCGGCGGCTCGCTGGACTTCGCGCCCGCCGAACCCAGCGGCCTGCGGGTGCTGCTCACCGTCCCCCGCCACAACCGGAGGTGACGGCCCCTCAGGCGGCCGTCAGGGCTTGACCGAGACGTAGTAGCGCCGCGCGCCCTCGTGCAGCGGCAGCGGGTCGGTGTACACCGCGGTGCGCAGGTCCACCAGCTGCGCGGCGTGCACCTGGAGGCCGATGCCGTCCCGGCTGTCGATCACCACCCGGGTCAGCCGCTCCACCAGCGCCGGGTCCACGTCCGCCCGGGTCACCAGCAGGTTGGGCACCGCCACCGTCGGGACGGCGGTGTCCGCCGACTGCATGTGCGGGTAGGAGTCCGCCGGGATGGTCGCGGCCCGGTAGGCGTCCACCCCGCCGCCCTCCAACTGGTGCAGCCGGTCGGAGAGGTCGCCCAGCGGGACGATCCGGATCCTGGTCTGCTCGGACAGGTCGGTCAGCGCCGCGGTGGGCAGGCCGCCGGACCAGAAGAACGCGTCCAGCTGCCCGGCGCGCAGCTTGTCCGCCGCGTCGCCGACCCCGAGCGGCGCCGGCAGGACGTCCTTGTCGGGGTTCAGCCCGGCCGCCTGCAGCAGCCGCCGGGTCACCAGGTTCACGCCCGACTTGGGCTGCCCCACGCCCACCCGCAGGCCGCGCAGGTCCGCGGCGGTGCGGACCTTGGAGTCGGCCGGCACCACCAGCTGCATGTAGTCGTCGTACAGCCGGGCGATGGCCCGCAGCTTCGGCTTGGCCGGGTTGTCGAAGCTCGCCACCGCGTCCGCCGTGGCCATCGCGAAGTCGTCCCGGCCGGAGACCACCCGCTCCAGGTTGTCCAGCGAGCCCTCGGAGTTGTCCAGCCGGACCTTCACCCCGGGCATGTCCCGGCCCATGTGCTGCTTCAGCAGCGTCCCGTACCGGTCGTACACCCCGCGCGGGACCCCGGTGGCGAACGCCACCTCCCCGTGCGGCGACGCCGCCCGCTCCGCCGACGAGAACCACCAGCCACCCAGACCGCCCGCCATCAGCAGCAGCACCGCCGCCGCCCGGCACAGCCGGCTGCGGGCGGCGGACCGCAGCGCTGCACCCAGCCGGGTCGGTTCGTTCGTATCGGCCATGACAGGGATAGTGCCAGCCGGGGCCGCCCGGCGGGAGGCCCTTCCCGCTGCCCGTACCCTTGCTCTGTGGGTATGGAGGAGAGCTTGCGAACTTACAAGGTCGTCACTTACGGCTGCCAGATGAACGTCCACGACTCCGAGCGGCTGTCCGGCCTGCTGGAGGAGGCCGGGTACACCAAGGCCGCCGGCGACGGCGACCCGGACCTGGTGGTCTTCAACACCTGCGCGGTCCGCGAGAACGCCGACAACAAGCTGTACGGCAACCTCGGCCGGCTCGCCCCCGCCAAGCAGTCCAACCGCGGAATGCAGATCGCCGTCGGCGGCTGCCTCGCCCAGAAGGACCGCGAGACCATCGTCCGCAAGGCCCCCTGGGTCGACGTGGTCTTCGGCACCCACAACATCGGCCACCTGCCCGCCCTGCTGGAGCGCGCCGCGGTCGAGCAGAAGGCCCAGGTCGAGATCCTCGAGTCGCTGGAGACCTTCCCCTCCACGCTGCCCACCCGGCGGGAGTCCGCGTACGCCGCCTGGGTCGCCATCTCGGTCGGCTGCAACAACACCTGCACCTTCTGCATCGTCCCCGCGCTGCGCGGCAAGGAGGAGGACCGCCGGCCCGGCGACATCCTCGCCGAGGTCGAGGCGCTGGTCGCCGAGGGCGTCGTCGAGGTCACCCTGCTCGGCCAGAACGTCAACGCCTACGGGTCCGACCTCGGCGACCGCGAGGCGTTCAGCAAGCTGCTGCGCGCCTGCGGCGAGATCGAGGGGCTGGAGCGGGTCCGCTTCACCTCGCCGCACCCGCGCGACTTCACCGACGACGTGATCGCCGCGATGGCCGAGACGCCGAACGTGATGCACCAGCTGCACATGCCGCTGCAGTCCGGCTCCGACACCGTGCTGCGCGCGATGCGACGCTCCTACCGGCAGGAACGCTTCCTCGGCATCATCGCGAAGGTGCGCGAGGCGATGCCGGACGCCGCGATCTCCACCGACATCATCGTCGGCTTCCCCGGCGAGACCGACGAGGACTTCGAGCAGACCCTGCACACCGTCCGCGAGGCCCGGTTCGCCAACGCCTTCACCTTCCAGTACTCCAAGCGGCCCGGCACGCCCGCCGCCGAGATGGAGAACCAGATCCCCAAGGCCGTGGTGCAGGAGCGCTACGACCGGCTGATCGCCCTCCAGGAGGAGATCTCCTGGGAGGAGAACAGGAAGCAGGTCGGCCGCAAGCTCGAGATCCTGGTCGCCGAGGGCGAGGGCAAGAAGGACGACCGCACCGACCGGCTCTCCGGCCGCGCCCCCGACAACCGGCTGGTCCACTTCAGCCGGCCCGAGGGCGGGGTGCGCCCCGGCGACATGGTGACCGTCGAGATCACCTACGCCGCCCCGCACCACCTGCTCGCCGAGGGCCCGGTCCTCGACGTCCGCCGCACCCGCGCGGGCGACGCCTGGGAGAAGCGCCAGGCCGCCCCCGCGAAGCCCGCCGGCGTCATGCTGGGCCTCCCCGGCATCGGCGCCCCCAAGCCGGCGGCGGTCGACGCGGCCCCGGGCTGCGGCTGCGACTGATGCCTTCGGCAGGTCGCACCGTCAGGGGCGCGGGGAACTGCGCGCAGCGGAAGGCACCCACCAGCCAGGTCGCGCCGTCGGCAGTCACTTGCACTCGCGGCGCGACCTTGCGGTGGGCTGCCGGTTGCTCGCGCAGTTCCGCCCCCAGCCCCGAGGGGGGCCGGGAGGTGCCCCCAGCGCCCCTGTTTCGCGCCAGCGTAGAGTGATCGTCATGCTTGTTGCCGCCGCCGTGTGCCCCTGCCCGCCGCTGCTCGTGCCTGAGGTCGCGGCGGGGGCTGCGGCGGAGGCCGCCGAGTTGCGGGCCGCCTGCCTGGAGGCCGTCAGGGAGTTGGCCGGGGCGGTCGAGCTGGTCGTGGCGGTGGGGGTCGGCGAGCGGGGCGGGGTCTGGACCGAGGGCGGGGCCGGGTCGTTCCACCGGTACGGGGTGGCGAAGGCGGTGCGGCTGCCGCTCGGCGGGGTCGACGGGCCGGAGCTGCCGCCGTCGCTGACCGTCGGGGCGTGGCTGCTGGAGGAGGCCGGGGCGCGGGTGCCGACGCACGCGGTCGCGGTGCGCCCGGACACCGCCCCGGAGCGGCTCCTCGGCCTAGGCCAGGGTCTGGCCGAACTCGCCGACCGCGTCGGCCTGTTGGTGCTCGGCGACGGCAGCGCCCGGCGCTCCGTCAAGGCGCCGGGCTACCTGGACGAGCGCGCCGAACCGTACGACGCGGCGATCGCCGAGGCCCTCGCTGCGGCCGACCCGGTGGCGCTGGCCGCCCTCGACCCGCAGCTGGCGGCCGAGCTGGCGGCCGAGGGCCGGGCCCCGTGGCAGGTGCTCGCGGGCGCCGCGACCGGCGCCGGGCTGACCGGCGAGTTGCGGTACGACGCAGCGCCGTACGGCGTCGGCTACCTGGTGGCCTCCTGGCGCTGAGCGCGCCGCTCCCGGCCGGTCAGTCGCCGTCCTTGGGCTTGCTGGCGAAGTCGTCGCGGGCGTGCTTGGCCTTGGCGGTGCCGCTCTCGATCTTCTCGCTGTACTTGTGCTTGGTGGCGCGGTCGATGGTGTCACCGGCCTTGTCGACCATGGTGTCGATCTTCTCGCCGTGCTTCCCGGCCAGCTCGCTGGCCTTCTCCTTGAGCTCCTCGGCCTTGCCCTTGAGGTTGTCCATCAGGCTCATTGCGCGCATTCCTCGCTTATCGGGGCTCATCGGGTCGGATCCGTCCCAGACACAACGGATCATCCCCCTCGGTGGTGCCCGTGACACGGACACCACGTGGCTTTTGCGAGACTGGAGGGGTGAGCAGCTCCCCCTCCTCCTCGTCCGCTTCCCCCCGCCGGGTCGTCTCGGTGGTCGGTTCGACCGCCGCCGGCAAGTCCGACCTGGCGGTGGCGATCGCCCGCGAGCTGGGCGGGGAGGTGGTGAACACCGACTCGATGCAGCTGTACCGGGGGATGGACATCGGCACGGCGAAGCTGACCGTCGAGGAGCGCGGCGGCATCCCGCACCACCTGCTGGACGTCTGGGACGTGACCGAGACCGCGTCGGTGGCGGAGTACCAGCGCCTCGCCAGGGCCGAGATGGACCGGCTGCTGGCGGCCGGGCGGATCCCGGTGCTGGTCGGCGGCTCGGGGCTGTACGTGCGGGCGGCGGTCGACGAGATGGAGTTCCCGGGTACGGACGCCGCGGTGCGGGCCCGGCTGGAGGAGGAGCTGGCCGCGGTCGGCCCGGGGGCGCTGTACCGCAGGCTGGCGGAGCTGGACCCGGCGGCGGCGGAGGCGATCCTGCCGAGCAACGGGCGGCGGATCGTCCGGGCGCTGGAGGTCATCGAGATCACCGGGAAGCCGTTCACCGCGAACCTGCCGGTCCAGCGGGAGGTCTACCGGGCGGTGCAGATCGGCGTCCAGGTGCCGCGGCCGGAGCTGGACGCCCGGATCGAGTTGCGGGTGGACCGGATGTGGCAGGCCGGGCTGCTGGACGAGGTGCGGGAGTTGGAGAAGGCCGGCCTGCGGGAGGGGCTGACGGCGAGTCGGGCGCTCGGCTACCAGCAGGTGCTGGCGTACTTCGCGGGCGAGTGCACCGAGGACGAGGCGCGCGCGGAGACGGTGCGGGCGACCCGCCGGTTCGCCCGGCGGCAGGAGTCCTGGTTCCGCCGGGACGAGCGGATCCACTGGCTGGAACGACCCGAGGGCGCCGACCCGGTGGAGTTGCTGGGCCGCTCGCTGGAACTGATCGACCGGGACGGCGCGTCCTGACCGGTGCCGGGTAGCCCGCCGACCAGCGGCGCAATCCGGCTGACCGGCGGGTTTCGGCTGCGAACCGACCCGATCCGGCCAGCTGCTCGGGCAGCTGCACCGGCAGGCGCAGGTGCAGAAGGAACCGGCGGTCACGGCGGGATCACGTCCTGGCATCGGATCACCCGATCAAGCCGTGGGACGCCCTGTCCGACTGCTTGCACATGCCATCATCGGTAGCACCGAGGCCCGGCACGCGGGCCGGCCTCACCGCCCGCGAGCCTGTGAGCTCGTGTCGAGCCGTCAGGGGAGGCCGCGTGTCAACGGGTACCGGCCCCGAAACCGATGAGCTGATCGGCGGTATGTCCGACGGTTCGGAGACTCTTCCCGAACTCGCCGTTCCCACCACCTCGTACGCGGTCGCCCTCCCGGCGATCGACGACCTCGGCGTGGCCGGCGTGGTGCACGAGCGGGACATCCGCCCGCGCCGCCGACTGCGCTGGTGGCAGATCCTGCCGATCGCCGGCACCGCGATGATCGGCTCGCTGATGTTCGCCTTCCCGCTGGCCTTCGGCAGCGACGGCGCCACCGCGATGATCGGGATGCTGGGCCTGCTGATCACCGCCGCCTCGGTCGGCTGGGGCGCGATGGCCGCCCGCCGGGCCGGCTACAAGTGGCCGGGGGTGCCGCGCCGCGGCAGTGCCGAGCGGGCCGGGTGGAAGGCGATCGTGGTCTACACCCTGCTGGTGTGCGCCGCCCTGGCGCTGGCCCTGTGGCGGGTCGTGCAGCTGCGCGGCTGACGGCCCGTCCGCTGCCCGGACGGCTTCGGGCCCGAGCGCGGCGGACGGCTACGATCGATGGTGTGAGCGAGCGCAGCGGCATCGAGCGGATCAGCGGGACGGCCTTCCTCAAGGGGCACGGCACCCAGAACGACTTCGTGATCATCCCCGACCCGGACGGCGCGCTGGAACTGCCCGCCGAGACGGTCGCCGCACTCTGCGACCGCCGGGCGGGCATCGGCGCCGACGGCGTGCTCCGGGTGGTCCGCTCGGCGGCCGACCCGGCCGCGGCGGCGATGGCCGACGAGGCCGAGTGGTTCATGGACTACCGCAACGCCGACGGCTCCATCGCCGAGATGTGCGGCAACGGCGTGCGGGTCTTCGCCCGCTACCTGGTGCACGCCGGCCACGCGAAGCCGGGCCCGCTGGCGGTCGCCACCCGGGCCGGCGTGCGCCGGGTGCGGATCGCCGAGGACGCCGCGGACGGCGCCCCGGGCCAGGTCACCGTGGACATGGGCAGCGCCCGGCTGCCCGGCCCGGACGGGATCACCGTCACCGTGGGCGCGCACAGCTGGCCCGCGCTCAACGTCAACATGGGCAACCCGCACGCGGTGGCCTTCGTCGCCGACCTCGCCGACGCCGGGAACCTCTACGAGGCGCCGGCCACCGCGCCCGACGGGGTCTACCCGCAGGGCGTCAACGTGGAGTTCGTGGTCGACCGCGGCGAGCGGCACGTGGCGATGCGGGTGCACGAGCGCGGCTCCGGCGAGACCCGCTCCTGCGGCACCGGCGCCTGCGCGGTCGCGGTGGCCGCGGCCCGGCGCGACGGCAACGACCCGGCCGTCACCGGACGGCCCGTCAGCTACACCGTGGACGTGCCCGGCGGGCGGCTGGTGATCGAGGAGTTCCCGGACGGCCGGATCGAGATGACCGGCCCCGCGGTGATCGTCGCCGAGGGCGTGCTGAAGTAGCGTCAGCCCGCGCCGGTCGCGGGCCCGATGCGGCGTCAGGCCCCGCTTCCCAGCCCGGGATCGGGTTAATCCCCCCGTTCGGGTGATCCGGGTGACGGAGGGGAAGCGGGGGCTCGCGGAACGTGGTCTGCTCGGTAGCATGGACCACCGGGTCGGCCGTCGCTCCGGTGTTGCTGCCGGAGGTGCAGATGACCATCCGCTCCGAGTCGGCGGACTCGCCGTCCAAGCAGCAGGCGGGCCGGTTCAGCCGCGCCGCGCTGGGCCGGGCGGGCCGGGCGGCCCTGCTGGCCACCGGGCGGACCCCCTTCCCGGACGCGATCGAGCCGATCGTCCAGGCCCACCGGGTGCACCGACCCAACGCCGACCTGGCGCTGCTCGGCCGGGCCTACCGGCTCGCCGAGGAGAGCCACCGCGGCCAGACCCGCAAGAGCGGCGAGCCGTTCATCACCCACCCGCTCGCGGTGACCATGATCCTCGCCCAGCTCGGCGCGGACACCACCACACTGGTCGCCTCGCTGCTGCACGACACGGTCGAGGACACCGAGGTGACGCTGGCTCAGGTCGCCGAGGACTTCGGCCCCGAGGTGGCCTACCTGGTCGACGGCGTCACCAAGCTGGAGAAGGTCGACTTCGGGGCCGCCGCCGAACCCGAGACCTTCCGCAAGATGCTGGTCGCCACCGGCGACGACGTCCGGGTGATGGTGATCAAGCTCGCCGACCGGCTGCACAACATGCGCACCATCCGGCACATGAAGCCGGCCAGCCAGGTCCGGATCGCCAAGGTGACCCGGGACGTGCTGATCCCGCTCGCCGAGCGGCTGGGCATCCAGGTGGTCAAGGCCGAGCTCGAGGACATCGTGTTCGCCACCCTGCACCCCGAGGAGTACGAGCGGGCCGGGGCGATCGCCGTCGCCCGCGCCGCGGAGGGCGACGCCGTGCTCACCCCGTTCGCCGCCGAGCTCGGCCGCCAGCTCGCCGAGGCCGGGATCGCCGCCACCGTCACCGTCCGCCCCCGGCACCGGGTCTCGCTGCACCGGGTGCTGCTGGGGCGCGGCGCCGCCGCCGACGGGGCCGGCCTGCGCCCCGGCGACTTCGGCCGGCTGCTGGTGGTGGTCGACGAGAACGCCGACTGCTACGCCGTCCTCGGCGAGCTGCACACCTGCTGGACGCCGCTGCCCGGCGAGTTCAAGGACTTCGTGGCGGCGCCCAAGTTCAACCTGTACCAGTCGCTGCACACCGCCGTGGCGCTGCCCGGCGGCGAGGTGATCGAGGTGCTGGTGCGCACCCGCCGGATGCACGAGATCGCCGAGACCGGCGTGGTCGCGCTCGGCGACCCGCACGGCGGGCCGGCCGCGCCGGGCGCCGAGGAGGACGGCGATGACCGCACCGACCCGGCCCGCCCCGGCTGGCTGGCCCGGCTGCTGGAGTGGCAGCAGGACATCCCCGACCCGGACGCCTTCTGGACGGCGCTGACCGCCGACCTCTCCGACGACCGGGAGATCACCGCCGTCACCGAGGACGGCGTCACCCTGCACCTGCCCGCCGCGGCGAGCTGCCTGGACGCCGCCTACCTGCTCGGCGAGGAGATCGGCCACCGATGTATCGGCGCCCGGGTCAACGGCCGGCTCACCGCGCTCTCCACCGAACTGCGCGACGGCGACGTGCTCGGCGTGATCACCGCCCCGGCGGGTGAGGAGAGCGGCCCCGACCCGCAGTGGCCCGAGTTCGTCCGCACCCCCGCCGCCCGGCTCGCGATCGAGCGCCGGCTCGCCCAGCGCCCGCCGCCCGCCCCCGCCGAGGAGCAGGCCCCCACCACCGGTGCGCCGCTGCCCGCCGCGCTGCCCGCCGCGCCCGCGGCCGCCCCCGCCGAGGTGCCCGAACTGCCGGGCGCCGCCGTCCGGTTGGCCCGCTGCTGCACCCCCGTGCCGCCCGACCGGGTGACCGGCTTCCTGATCCGCGGCGGCGCGGTCGCCGTGCACAGGTCCGACTGCGCCACCGGCGAGCGGATGCTGCGCACCGGCCGCCGCCCGCTGGAGGTGGCCTGGCTGCCCGGCGGCGCCCCGCGCTGGGGCTACCGCGCCACCCTGTACGCCGAGGCGCTGAACCGCCCCCGGCTGCTGGCCGACCTGACCGCGGCGATCTCCGGCGAGGACGTGTCGATCTTCTCCGCCGACGTCGAACCGCCCCGCCAGCTGCGGGTCCGGCACACCTACACCGTCGAGCTGCCGGACGCCGCGGCGCTGCCCGCGGTGATGCGGGCGATGCTGCGGGTCTCCGGCGTCTACGACGTCTACCGGCCCGGCGGGCTGGAGGAGGCACCCGGCGTCCCGCCCGGCCGCGGCGGCGCGGCGGCCGGTAATGGGGATGACTCGGGCACAGCGGGCGTGCGACCATCGTGGGGAATTCACGGCGACTCCGCCGTGTTGTCCGAGAGCACGATCAGATCAACCTAAGGATGCAATGACCTCCACGTTCGACAGCCGCACCCGATCGAGCGAGTCCGCCAGCCGACTCGCCGACCTCAAGGCGGAAGCCCTGATGGACGAGGACCTCGCGGCGATCGACGAGGACCTCGGCAACACCTACGACGGAGAGCAGTACGACCGCTCCGAGCGCGCCGCACTTCGCCGTGTCGCCGGGCTCTCCACCGAACTGCAGGACGTCACCGAAGTCGAGTACCGCCAGCTCCGCCTGGAGCGCGTGGTGCTCGTCGGCGTGTGGACGGACGGCACGCTGGAGGAGGCGGAGAACTCGATGGCCGAGCTCGCCGCCCTCGCCGAGACCGCCGGTTCCGAGGTCCTGGACGGCGTGATCCAGCGCCGCGACAAGCCCGACGCCGCCACCTACATCGGCTCCGGCAAGGCCCAGCAGCTGCGCGACATCGTCGCCTCCACCGGTGCCGACACCGTGGTCTGCGACGGTGAGCTGACGCCCGGTCAGCTGATCCACCTCGAAGACGTGGTCAAGGTCAAGGTGGTCGACCGCACCGCGCTGATCCTGGACATCTTCGCCCAGCACGCCAAGTCCCGGGAGGGCAAGGCGCAGGTCTCGCTGGCGCAGATGCAGTACATGCTGCCGCGGCTGCGCGGTTGGGGTCAGTCGCTGTCCCGGCAGATGGGTGGCGGTGGCTCCGGCTCCTCGGGCGGCGGCATGGCCACCCGTGGTCCCGGTGAGACCAAGATCGAGACCGACCGGCGGCGGATCCGCGAGAAGATGGCGAAGCTCCGCAAGGAGATCGCCGAGATGAAGAAGGGCCGCGACACCAAGAGGCAGGAGCGGCGGCGCCACCAGGTGCCCTCGGTGGCCATCGCCGGGTACACCAACGCTGGCAAGTCCTCGCTGCTCAACCGGCTCACCGGGGCCGGCGTCCTGGTGGAGAACGCGCTGTTCGCCACCCTGGACCCGACCGTCCGCCGGGCGCAGACCCCGAGCGGCCGGGTGTACACGCTGGCCGACACCGTCGGCTTCGTCCGGCACCTGCCGCACCACCTGGTCGAGGCGTTCCGCTCCACCATGGAGGAGGTCGGCGACGCCGACCTGATCCTGCACGTCGTCGACGGCTCGCACCCCGAGCCGGAGACCCAGCTGGCCGCGGTCCGCGAGGTCATCGTGTCGGTCGAGGCGCAGGGCGTGCCGGAGATCGTGGTGATCAACAAGGCGGACGCCGCGGACCCGACGGTCCTGCAGCGGCTGCTGCGCCGCGAGCCGCACGCCATCGTGGTCTCGGCCCGCACCGGGCAGGGCATCGAGGAGCTGCTGGCGCTGATCGACCAGGAGCTGCCGCGCCCGGCCGTCGAGGTCCGGGTCGTGGTGCCCTACACCCGCGGCGACCTGGTCTCCCGGGTGCACGCGGAGGGCGAGCTGCTCGCCACCGAGCACACCGCGGAGGGCACCCTGCTGCACGCCAAGGTGGCGGCGACGCTGGCGAGCGAGCTGGAGCGCTTCGCGGTCGTCACCGCGTAGGCACGTCGCACCGAAGGGGTGCGGGGAACGGCGCAGGCCGTTCCCCGCACCCCTTCGCGTTGCCGCCTACTGCTGCTTGGACTGCAGGAACGCGTCGAACATCCGCTTCGCGTCCTGGCCCAGGTTGGGGCCGGCCAGCATGCTGGTGGGGGTGTTGCCGACCGAGGTGTTGGAGAACAGGGCGAGCTTGCCGTCGTGCCGGGTGAACCAGCCGCCGCCGCTGGAGCCGCCGGTCATGGTGCAGCCGATGGAGAGCATCGGCGGCCGGGAGGCGTCGTAGACGTACGGGGTCGGCTTGGCCGCGGAGTCGCAGTGCTCGAGCTCCTGGCCGTCGAACGGGTCGTCGGCGGGGTAGCCGTAGGCGGAGGGCGTGGTGATCTGGTCGGGCTGGGCGCCGAACCAGATCGGGACGGCGCCGCCGACCGTCTCCTCCAGCGACTTGCTGCCGCCGTTCTGGTTGACCACCCGGATCACCGCGAAGTCGAACTGGCTGGCCGGGCCGCCCTTCTCGCCGCCCTCGGCGCCCCACTGCGGCATCACGTAGATGTTCCGGGCCGCCCACACGCCGAGCGGGGCGACCTGCTCGAAGGTGCCCTTCCTGCCGTTGCTGGCCGCGCCGGCCTTGTTGTAGGCGGGCACGAAGCTGATCTTCTTGAAGTAGTCGCCGCCCTTGCCCTCGTGGACGCAGTGCGCGGCGGTCCACACCAGGTTGGACTTGCCGGGGTGCTGCGGGTCGGCGACCACGGTGCCGGAGCACTCGGCGTAGCTGTCGGCGGCGATCTGCATGAAGATCTTGCCGACCACCGCGGTGTCCGGGTTGTAGGGGTGCGGCTGGGCCTTGGCGGGGATCGCGTTCGGGAAGACCACCTCGGCCCGGGTCGGCGTCTTGGCCTGCGCGACGTTGGCCTCCTTGGGCTTGACGCCCTTGGCCGAGTTCAGCTTGCCCTGGTCCCAGAAGTCCTTGAGGGCCGCGACGTCCTCGGGCTTGAAGCCGTGCTTGGAGGCCCAGTCCGCCCAGTCGTCGGCGGTCCAGCTGGCGACCTTGGCGAGGGCGTCCTGGATGTCCTTCAGGTCGATGCTCGGCTTGGAGGCGGTGCCGCTCGCGGCGACGCCCGGCTTCGGGTCGTCGTTCTGGCAGGCGGTGGCGGTCAGGGCGAGGACGGTCACCAGGGCCGCCGCGGCGGCGGCCCGGCCGCGGCGCGGCGTGCGGTGCGTGGTGGTGGTCATGGGCGATCCCCGTGTTCGTCTGGCGGTCGGACTGTCGGGTGGAGGTGACGCGGGGTCACTTCCGGGAGATGTAGTCGAGTGCCTGGCGGGCGACGCCCTCCAGGTAGGGGCCGTTCAGCGCGGTGTGCGCCTGGGTGCCGATCGAGGTGTTGCTGACCAGCCGCTGGCGGCCGTCCGGGCCGTCGGCGAACCAGCCGCCGCCGGAGGCGCCGCCGGTCATCGTGCAGCCGATCACCAGCATCGCCGGGCGGTTCGCGTCGAAGCTGCGGGAGCCCGGGCGGCCGGAGTCGCAGCGCTGCAGCTCCTGGCCGTCGAAGGGCGGGGTGGCCGGGTATCCCCAGGCCTGGATGGCGAGTTGCTCGCGCGGGGCGTCGAACCAGACCGGCACGGCGGTACCGATCACCTCCTCCAGCGAGCGCTGCTCGCCCTCGGGTCCGTGCACCTTCATCACGGCGAAGTCGTACTGGTTGGCGGCGTCGCCGCCCCGGGTGCCCTCGGTGGTCCACAGCGGCGAGGTGATCACCTGGTCGGCCCACCACTGGCCCAGCGGGGCGATCTCGGCGAGGGCCGCCTTGTGGTGGTCGCTGGCCGCGCCGGAGGAGTTGTAGGCGGGCACGAAGACCAGGTTCTTGTACCAGTCGCCGCCCTTGCCCTCGTGGACGCAGTGCGCGGCGGTCCACACCAGGTCGGACTTGCCGGGGTGCTGCGGGTAGGCGACCACGGTGGCCGAGCACTGGCCGGTGCCGCCGTTCGGCGCGGTCATGAACACCTTCCCGGAGGCCGGGTACCCGGTGTAGGGCCGCGGCACCGGCTGGGCCTGCACGGCGGGCGGCGCGGCCGGGGCCGAGGCGGAAGCCGACGGCGCGGCCGAGGACGGCGCGGGCGAGGCGGGCGACGGCTCGGGGACGGCGGCGGGCTGCTGCGGCGGCGCCTGGTCCATCCGCTCGGCGCTCCACAGGCCCGGCACCGCCGGGTTGCGGAAGCCGTGCCGCTGCGCCCAGCGGTCCCAGTCGGCGAAGCCCCAGTGCTTCAACTCGGCGAAGCCGTGCGGCCCTTCGCCCCCGTCGCCGCCGCCCGAGGTGCACGCGGCGACCCCGCACAGCACGGCCGCCGCGGTCAGTGCGGCCACGGCCCGACGCCCGATCGCCATCGTCCATCCCCCTGTGGCAGTCCGTCTCCCCGAGGGACAGTCTTCCATCCGTCCCCGACGGCCTCGCGGGCGGTGCGCTCCTGTTGACGTCCGGTCACCGAAACGTGACCGTGACGGCGCGTCAGGGTCGCAGCTCTCACACGGACGGGTGAGTGATCGTCGGAAAGTCACTGGAACGAGTGAGCTGATCTTGTGCCGGGACGCGCGGGATAGGTAGCCCTTACCTGAAGGCAATCGCGCGGCTCAAGGAGCGGATTTGGCCACCACCCTCACCGGAGTCCTCCCGGCTGCCCGGCCGGCCGCCGGGCACCCCGTCCCGGACCCGCTGCTCGACCCCGATCCGGCCGTCGCCGCCGAACACGCCGCCACCGAGAGCCTGTTGCGCTGCTGGGCCCGGGAGACCGCGGCCCCGCGCCCGGACGGCGGGGTGCTGCGCATCCCGGTGCTCGGCGGCGCCGCGCAGCTGTCCGCGCCGGTGGCGCACTGGTCCGCGTGCGGCTGGCACCGCTTCGGCCCGGCCACCGTCTCCACCGGCGCCGACGAGCACCCGGTGGACGCCGTCACCGTCGCCGCCCTGGTGGCGGGCGCCACCGGACGCCCCGAGCCGGGCCAACTCGCCGACCTGACGGCCCGGGTGGCCGACTCGGTGGGCCGCACCGCGGAGATCCTCGCCCACCGCCGGTCGATCTCCACCGCCCCCGCCGACCCGTTCCTGCGCGCCGAGCAGTCGCTGCTGCTCGGCCACCCGCTGCACCCCACCCCGAAGAGCCGCGACGGCCTCGGCCCGGCCCAGTCCGCCGCGTACTCGCCCGAACTGCACGGCTCGTTCAAGCTGCACTGGTGGGCCGTGGACCGCTCGCTGCTGGCGGCCGACTCCGCCACCGGCACGCCCGCCGAGCAGCTCACCGCCGAGCTGTACGGCCGCGCGGTGCCCGCGGGCACCGCCGTCCTGCCGCTGCACCCGTGGCAGGCCCGGGAGTTGGCGCTGCGCCCGGCCGTCGCCGAGCTGCTCGACGCGGGCCTGCTGCGCGACCTCGGCCAGCACGGCGAGCCCTGGCACCCGACCAGCTCGGTGCGCACCGTCTGCCGGCCCGGCACCCCGTGGATGCTCAAGCTGTCGCTGGGCCTGCGGATCACCAACTCCCGCCGGGAGAACCTGCGCAAGGAGCTGCACCGCGGCGCCGAGGTGCACCGGCTGCTGACCGCCGGGCTCGCCAAGCGCTGGCACGCCGCCCACCCGGGCTTCGACATCGTCCGCGACCCGGCCTGGATCGGCGTCGACCACCCGGCCCTCGGCGACCCGAACGGCCTGGACACCGTGCTGCGGCAGCAGCCGTTCACGCCCGCCGACCGGGCGCTGTGCGTCGCCGGGCTGGTCGCCGAACAGCCGATCGGCCGGCTCACCTCGCAACTCGCGAACATCCTGGGAGAGTTGGCGGCCCGCACCGGACGGCCGGGGCCGACCGTCGCCACCGAGTGGTTCCTGCGGTACCTGGACGCCGTGGTGCTGCCGATCCTCTGGCTGGACGGCCAGGCCGGCATCGCCCTCGAAGCCCACCAGCAGAACAGCCTGGTGCTGCTGGACGCCGAGGGCTGGCCGACCGGCGGCCGCTACCGCGACAACCAGGGCTACTACTTCCGCGCCTCGCACACCGACCGGCTGCACGCCCGGCTGCCCGAACTCGGCGCCCGCAGCGACACCTTCGTCCCCGACGCGGTCGCCGACGAACGCTTCGCCTACTACCTCGGCATCAACCACGTGCTCGGCCTGATCGGCGCCTTCGGCTCCCAGCGGCTCGCCGACGAACAGGTGCTGCTCGCCGCGCTGCGCCGCTTCCTGTCCGGCGAGGCCGCCCGGGCCACCGGCTCGACGCTGCCCGCCCACCTGCTGGACGCGCCGACCCTGCGCTGCAAGGCCAACCTGCTGACCCGGCTGCACGGCCTGGACGAACTGGTCGGCCCGGTGGAGACCCAGTCGGTGTACGTGGAGATCGACAACCCGGTGGCCCGGGCGTGACACCCGACCTCGGCCCGATGCCCACCCCGGCCGGAGAACTCGTGCTCCGGCCGGTCCGGCTCCCCGACGACCTCGACCTGCTCACCGGCTGGATGAACGACCCGGCGGTGGCCGCCTGGTGGGAGCTGGCCGGCCCGCCCGCCACCACCGCCGCGCACCTCGCCCCGCAGCTCGCCGGCGACGGCCGCAGCCAGCCCCGGATCGCACTGCTCGACGGCGCGCCCACCGGCTACTTCGAGCTGTACCGCGCCGACCTCGACCCGCTCGCCGCGCACTACCCGGCCCGCCCGTACGACACCGGCCTGCACCTGCTGCTCGGCCCCCCGGCCGCCCGCGGCCGCGGACTCGGCGCCCTGCTGCTCGACGCGATCGCCACCCGGCTGCTGGAGCGCCACCGGGCCTGCACCCGGGTGCTCGCCGAACCGGACGTCCGCAACACGCCGTCCGTCCGGGCGTTCGCCGCCGCCGGGTTCACCCGCGCCGCCGAGCTCGACCTGCCCGACAAACGCGCTGCCCTGATGGTCCGTCAGCGCGTCGAATCCTAGGACGACATGACACCCCACGACGACACGACCGGCCGCCAGTCCGAGCCGTACGACCTGATCGGCGTCGGCATCGGCCCGTTCAACCTCTCGCTGGCGGCGCTCGCCGACCGGTCCGACGCGGTCAGCGCGCTCTTCCTCGACGCCCGGCCCGAGTTCCGCTGGCACCCCGGCATGCTCGTCGACGGCGCCCGGATGCAGGTCCCGTTCCTCGCCGACCTGGTCTCGCTGGTCGACCCGACCAACCCCTGGTCCTTCCTCAACTACCTGCGCGAGCAGCAGCGGCTGTTCCCGTTCTACTTCAGCGAGCGCTTCCACCTGCCCCGCCGCGAGTACGAGCACTACTGCCGCTGGGCCGCGGACCGGCTCCCCAACTGCCGCTTCGACAGCCCCGTCACCGCCGTCCACTGGGACGCCGAGCAGCGGCTCTACCTGGTGCACGCCGCCGGCCGGCTGCACCGCGCCCGCAACCTGGTGCTCGGCACCGGCACCGAACCCGCCCGCCCCGAGGCGTTCGCCGCGCTGCGCCACCACCCCGCCGTGCTGCACTCCGCCGACTACCTGACGGAGCGCCACCGGCTCGACGCGGCGGCCCGGGACATCACCGTCGTCGGCTCCGGCCAGTCCGGTGCCGAGGTCTTCCTCGACCTGCTGCGCCGCCGGGCCGGCGACGGCACCCGGCTGCGCTGGCTCACCCGCAGCCGGGCGCTCGCCCCGATGGAGTACTCCAAGCTCGGCCTGGAGCAGTTCACCCCCGACTACACCCGCTACTTCCACGGCCTGCCCGAGCCGGTCCGCGACGCGCTGGTCCCCGCCCAGTGGCAGCTGCACAAGGCCGCCAGCGCGGAGACCCTCGGCGAGATCCACGACCACCTGTACGAGCGCACCGTGGGCCGCCCGATCGACGCCGACCCGGTGGAGATCCTCCCCGGCACCGCCGTCACCGAGGCCGCCCAGGGACCCTGCGGCGGACTCGAACTGCACTGCCGGCACGGCGACTCCGGGCTGCGCCACCTGGTCCGCACCGACGCCGTGGTGCTCGCCACCGGCTACCGCGCGGTCCGGCCGCCCGCGCTCGACCCGATCGCCGACCTGATCGAGTGGGACGGGCAGGGCCGCTACCGCGTCGACCTGGACCACCGGGTCGCCGTCGCACCCGAACTCACCGGCGGTCTGTACGTCCAGAACGCCGAGCTGCACACTCACGGTGTCGGCACCCCGGACCTCGGACTCGGCGCCCACCGGGCCGCCGTGATCCTCAACGCCATCGCCGGCAAGACCCTCCACCCGCTGCCCCCGCGCACCGCCTGGACCACCTTCCTCCCGCCCACCGCCCCGACCTCCGCACCTCCCGCCACCGTCGTGCTCCCGCGCCCCCAGGAAGGGAACGAGCGTGCCGCAGCCGCCCGTTGAGACCGAACTCCACCTGCCGCCACAGCTCACCCCCGAGCACTGGCAGGCCGCCGGCCGGGCGATGCTCGCCAAGCTGTTCGCCGAGTTCGCCTACGAGGAACTGCTCGCCCCGCGACCCGACGGCGACCGGTACCTCATCGAACTGCCCGCCGCCGCCTACCGGTTCACCGCCCGCCGGGGCGCCTACGGAAGCTGGCGGGTCGACCCGGCGTCCATCGAGGGCGGCGACGACCCGCTGCGCTTCCTCCAACAGGCCAGGCACACCCTCGGGTTGAGCGGCGACACCACCGGCCACCTGGTCCGCGAGCTGACCGCCACGCTGATCGCCGACGCCCACCACCAGGCCACCGCGCTGACCGCCGCCGAACTCGCCGACCTCGACCACGTCGCCCTCGAAGGCCGGCAGACCGGCCACCCGTGGATCGTCCCCAACAAGGGCCGGATCGGCTTCTCCGCCTCCGACGCCGCCCAGTGGGCCCCCGAGGCCCGGCTGCCCCGCCGGCTGCCCTGGCTCGCCGTGCACCGCGACCTCGCCACCTTCCGCGGCGACGAGACCATCTACGACACCGAGCTCGACCCCGGCTTCCGCGACCAACTCGGAGAGCGCGCCGAGGAGTTCCTGCTGCTCCCGGTGCACCCCTGGCAGTGGGACGAGACCGTGGTCGGCCTGTTCGCGCCGTGGATCGCCAGCGGCGCCATCATCCCGCTGCCCAGCGACGGCGACCTGCGACTGCCCCAGCAGTCCATCCGCAGCTTCTTCAACCTCAGCCGCCCCGACCGCTGCACCGTCAAACTGCCGCTCGCCATCCTCAACACCCTGGTCTGGCGCGGCCTGCCCACCGAACGCACCCTCGCCGCGCCCGCCGTCACCGCCTGGATCCACGGCCTGCGCGACCGGGACCCGTTCCTGCGCGACGAGTGCCGGGTCATCCTGCTCGGCGAGATCGCCTCCGTCGCCGTCGAGCACCCGCTCTACCGCGACCTGCCCGACGCGCCCTACCAGTACAAGGAACTGCTCGGCGCGATCTGGCGCGAACCGCTCGGCCGCCACCTGGAGCCCGGCGAGCGCGCCCGCACCCTCGCCGCCCTGCTGCAGACCGGCTCCGACGGCCGCGCCCTCGCCGCCGAACTCGTCACCCGCTCCGGCCTCACCCCTCGCGCGTGGGTCGGCCGGCTGTTCGCGACCATGCTCCCGCCGCTGCTGCACTTCCTGTACCGCTACGGCACCGTCTTCTCCCCGCACGGCGAGAACGCCATCGTGGTCTTCGACGAGCACGACGTCCCGGTCCGCCTCGCGGTCAAGGACTTCGTCGACGACGTCAACATCAGCGCCCACCCGCTGCCCGAACTCGCCGACCTGCCGGCCGACGTCGCCGACGTGCTGCTGCGCGAACACCCCGACTACCTCTGCCAGTTCCTGCACTCCGGCCTGTTCATCGGGGTCTACCGCTACCTCGCCCCGCTACTCGAGGAGCAACTCGGCCTGCCCGAGCAGGAGTTCTGGGAGCTGCTGCGCGCGGAGATCCTCGCCTGCCAGCAGCGCTTCCCCGAACTCGCCGACCGGCACCGGCTGTTCGACCTGCTCACGCCCGCCATCGACCGGCTCTGCCTGAACCGCAACCGGCTGCTCCTCGACGGCTACCGCGACCGCCCGAACCGCCCGCACGCCGCCGTGCACGGCCAGGTCGCCAACCCGCTGCACCCCGGAGTGGACCTGCCCGCCCAACGGGACCGGATTGTCACCCCCGCGCCGTAGGCTGGGGGGCGTCATGACGAACGACACCGCACCCCTGCCCGGCGGCCCCGACACGGCCGAGCCCGCCGCCCCGGTCCCCGCCTCCCGCATCCCGGAGCTGCTGCACGCCGCCGTCACCGCCGTCGGCGGCGTGGAGCGGCCCGGGCAGGTCCGGATGGCCGAGGCGGTCGCCGCCGCCGTCGACGACGGGGAGCACCTCCTCGTCCAGGCCGGCACCGGCACCGGAAAGTCCCTCGCCTACCTGGTGCCCGCCGTCGCGCACGGCGACCGGGTGGTGGTCGCCACCGCCACGCTGGCCCTGCAGCGCCAGCTGGTCGAGCGCGACCTCCCGCGCACCGTCGACGCGCTCCACCCGGAGCTGCGCCGCCGCCCGCTGTTCGCGATGCTCAAGGGCCGCTCCAACTACCTGTGCCTGCACCGCGCCAACGAGGGCACGCCGAGCGACGAGGGCGAGGGCCTGTTCGACCCGGTCGACGCCCTCGGCGGCCCCACCGGCAAGCTCGGCCAGGACGTGCTGCGGCTGCGCGAATGGGCGCAGGAGACCGAGACCGGCGACCGCGACGACCTCACCCCCGGCGTCTCCGACAAGGCCTGGGCCCAGCTCTCGGTCACCTCCAAGGAGTGCCTCGGCGCGTCCCGCTGCGCCTACGGCCAGGAGTGCTTCGCCGAGCAGGCCCGGGAGCGCGCCAAGCTCGCCGACGTGGTCGTCACCAACCACGCGATGCTCGCCATCGACGCCATCGAGGGCGCCCCCGTCCTCCCCGAACACGGCCTGCTGATCATCGACGAGGCGCACGAACTGGTGAACCGGGTCACCGGCGCGGCCACCGCCGAACTCACCGTCGGCGCGGTCAACCGGGCGGTCAAGCGCGCCGCCAAGCTCGCCAACGAGAAGGCCGTCGACGCGCTGCAGGCCGCCGCCGAGAACTTCCACGGCCTGATGGAGACCGCCCAGCCCGGCCAGGTCGAGGAGCTCCCCGAGTACCTCGGCTACGCGGTGGCGGGCATCCGCGACGCCTGCCGGCAGGTCATCACCTCGCTCGGCGAGACCCGCGACAAGGGCCTCAGCGACGAGGACGCCGTCCGCAAGCAGGCGATGGCCTCCGCCGAGACCCTGCACGAGACCGCCGACCGGCTGCTCACCGGATCCGAGTACGACGTCATCTGGATCGAGCGCAGCGACCGCTTCGGCCTCGGCACCGCCTCGCTGCGGGTCGCCCCGCTCTCCGTCTCCGGCCTGCTCCGCGAGACCCTCTACCGCGAGCGCTCCGTCGTCCTGACCTCCGCCACCCTCAAGCTCGGCGGGGACTTCAACGGCGTCGCCACCTCGCTCGGCCTGCCCGGCGAGACCCGGCTGCCCGACCAGCGCACCCCCGACGGGCCCACCGCCGAGATCGGCGAGGACGCCCCGCCCTACTGGCGCGGCCTCGACGTCGGCTCCCCGTTCACCTACCCCAAGCAGGGCATCCTCTACGTCGCCCGCCACCTCCCGCCGCCCGGGCGGGAACCCGACCGCCCCGAGATGCTCGACGAACTCGCCGACCTGATCGGCGCCGCCGGCGGTCGCACGCTCGGCCTGTTCTCCTCGATGCGGGCCGCGCAGGCCGCCGCGGAGGCCCTGCGGGAGCGACTCGACCTGCCGATCCTGCTGCAGGGCGAGGACACCCTCGGCGAGCTGATCCGGGAGTTCGCCTCCGACGCCCGCACCTGCCTGTTCGGCACCCTCTCGCTCTGGCAGGGCGTCGACGTCCCCGGCTCCGCCTGCCAGCTCGTCGTCATGGACCGGATCCCGTTCCCGCGCCCCGACGACCCGCTGATGAGCGCCCGGCAGAAGGACGTCGAATCCCGCGGCGGCAACGGCTTCATGGCGGTCGCCGCCACGCACGCCGCGCTGCTGATGGCGCAGGGCGCCGGCCGCCTGGTCCGCGCCGCGGACGACCGCGGCATCGTCGCCGTCCTCGACCCCCGCCTCGCCACCGCCCGCTACGGCGGCTTCTTCCGCTCCTCGATGCCGGACTTCTGGTACACCACCGACCGCAACCAGGTCCGCAAGTCGCTCGCCGCGATCGACGCCTCCGCGCCGCCCGTCAAGCCGCGCTAGCACAGCAAGATCGGCCCACGGCGAGAACCATTCTCCGTGGGCCGATCTTGCTGTGGGGTGCCTTCCGTGACTACAAGCGGCGGAGGACCGCGACGACCTTGCCGAGGATGGTGGCGTTGTCGCCCGGGATCGGCTCGTACGCCGCGTTGTGCGGCATCAGCCAGATCTTGCCGTCCTCGCGCTTCAGCCGCTTGACCGTCGCCTCGCCGTCGATCATCGCGGCGACGATGTCGCCGTTCTCGGCGACCGGCTGGCGGCGGACGGTCACCCAGTCGCCGTCGCAGATCGCCGCCTCGATCATCGAGTCGCCCTTGACCGTCAGCGCGAACAGCTCGCCCTCGCCGACGAGTTGACGGGGGAGCGGGAAGACGTCCTCGACGGTCTGCTCGGCGAGGATCGGGCCGCCGGCGGCGATCCGGCCGACCAGCGGGACGTAGGAGGTGGAGGGGCGGCCCGCCGTCTCCGCCGCGGCCGGGCGGGCGACCTCGACGCCGCGGACCTCGTACGCGCGCGGCCGGTGCGGGTCGCGGCGCAGGAAGCCCTTGCGCTCCAGGGCCATCAGCTGGTGCGCGACCGAGGAGGTGGAGGAGAGCCCGACCGCCTGGCCGATCTCCCGCATGGACGGCGGGTAGCCGCGACGCTGGACCGAGTCGCGGATCACCTCGATGACACGGCGCTGACGCTCGGTCAGCCCGGCCTCGTCGGTACGGATGCCGGGTGGCCGGCCGGGGAGGGAGCGGACGACGGGGGTGGGCACGCCGAGCGGGGATTCCTCGATCGGCTGACTACGGCTCATGGTCTGATCCATGCTCTCCTGGTCAGTGGTGCGCGCGGAACGCTCCTGCACCGGGATGGCGGTCTTGGCTTCGGCGGTGTGGATGACGCTGGGGGTGGACATCGCGGCGACCCTTCGACTGGTGCTCCATCTGCCCAGCTCAACTGGTGCCCCTATCGAAAGGTTGCGCCAAACACACGTTCGAGTGAATTTATTCGAGGTTGGCTGACTTGATCAAGCCTCCGGGTGTAAGTCGATTGCATGTTCGACTCGAACAGTCTATGGGGTGTCGCCGGGAGCTGTCTCCGATTCCGGCGCGTCCGACCGGCGTGGCGCACCCCGCACACAAGATCTAGTGGCTAGTGTCCTGGGTCGGGCACAGGTCTTGTGTTCAGGTAGAGTGTTTCGAGTTGTTCGCCGTCGTGTCGCAGGGAGGGAGTTCCAGGTGCACTGCCCCTTCTGCCGGCATCCGGACAGCCGAGTCGTGGACAGTCGCGCGAGCGACGACGGCAGCTCGATCCGCCGCCGCCGCCAGTGCCCCGACTGCAGTCGGCGCTTCACCACGGTGGAGACCGCCACCCTGATGGTGATCAAGCGCAGCGGCGTCACCGAGCCCTTCTCCCGCGAGAAGGTGATCTCCGGCGTCCGCAAGGCGTGCCAGGGCCGCCCGGTCACCGAGGACGCGCTGGCCCAGCTCGGGCAGCGGGTCGAGGAGTGCGTCCGGGCGAGCGGCAGTGCGGAACTCTCGACGCACGACGTCGGTTTGGCCATACTCGGCCCCCTGAAGGAGTTGGACGTGGTGGCGTACCTGCGGTTCGCCAGCGTCTACCGGGCCTTCGACAACCTTGAGGACTTCGAGGCCGCGATCGCGGAGCTGCGCTCCGAGCGGCCGGTCGCCCCCGAACCGGTGCCCGTGCCCTGAGCACGGCCCACCGGTCGTTTTTTCGCAGCATCACACCCTGTGTCACCCGTGCGCCGTGGTCGGGCTTCCGGCTGCCCGCACACCAGGAGAACGAACCAGCGGTGCCCGGACTTTTCAGGGCACTTCGGGCGTTTGCCCAGGAGGAGGAGCAAGACAGTGACGGACACGACGAGCGGTTCCGCACGCGGTTCGAGGTCGGAGAAGTCCGCGAAGGGCGCCGCCAAGGGCGCCAAGGCGGGTCTGCGGCTGGAGCGCATCTACACCACCCCTGGGGTCCACCCGTACGACGCGGTGACCTGGGAGCGCCGTGACGTCGTGATGACCAACTGGCGTGACGGCTCGATCAACTTCGAGCAGCGCGGCGTGGAGTTCCCCGACTTCTGGTCGGTGAACGCGGTCAACATCGTGACCAGCAAGTACTTCCGCGGCGCGGTCGGCAGCCCGCAGCGCGAGCGGAGCCTGAAGCAGATCATCGACCGGGTGGTGCTGACCTACCGCGCCGCCGGCGAGAAGCACGGCTACTTCGCCACCCCGGACGACGCCGAGATCTTCGAGCACGAGCTGACGCACGCCCTCCTCCACCAGGTGTTCAGCTTCAACTCGCCGGTCTGGTTCAACGTCGGCACCCAGCAGCCGCAGCAGGTCTCCGCCTGCTTCATCCTGTCCGTCGACGACTCCATGGAGTCGATCCTCGACTGGTACAAGGAAGAGGGCATGATCTTCAAGGGCGGTTCCGGCGCGGGCCTGAACCTGTCCCGGATCCGCTCCTCCAAGGAGCTGCTCTCCTCCGGCGGCAACGCCTCCGGCCCGGTCTCCTTCATGCGCGGCGCCGACGCCTCGGCCGGCACCATCAAGTCCGGCGGCGCGACCCGCCGGGCCGCCAAGATGGTCGTGCTGGACGTCGACCACCCGGACGTCGAGGCCTTCATCGAGACCAAGGTGAAGGAGGAGGAGAAGATCCGCGCGCTGCGCGACGCCGGGTTCGACATGGACCTGGGCGGCGACGACATCACCTCCGTCCAGTACCAGAACGCCAACAACTCGGTCCGCGTCAACGACGAGTTCATGACCGCGGTGGAGAACGGCACCGGCTTCGGCCTGCGCGGCCGGATGACCGGCGAGGTCATCGAGACCGTCGACGCCAAGGGCCTGTTCCGGAAGATGGCCGAGGCCGCGTGGGCCTGCGCCGACCCGGGCATCCAGTACGACTCGGTGATCAACCACTGGCACACCTGCCCCGAGTCGGGCCGGATCAACGCCTCCAACCCGTGCTCCGAGTACATGCACCTGGACAACTCCAGCTGCAACCTCGCCTCGCTGAACCTGATGAAGTTCCTGCGCGACGACGACTCCTTCGACGCGCAGACCTTCGCCAAGGTCGTCGAGCTGGTCATCACCGCGATGGACATCTCCATCTGCTTCGCCGACTTCCCGACCGAGAAGATCGGCGAGACCACCCGCGCCTACCGCCAGCTCGGCATCGGCTACGCCAACCTCGGCGCGCTGCTGATGGCCACCGGCCACGCCTACGACTCCGAGGGCGGCCGCGCGCTGGCCGGCGCCGTGACCTCGCTGATGACCGGCACCGCCTACCGCCGCTCCGCCGAACTGGCCGGCGTGGTCGGCCCGTACGACGGCTACGCCCGCAACGCGGCCCCGCACCAGCGGGTCATGAAGCAGCACGCGGACGCCTCGGCCGCGGTCGCCCCGCTGGACGACCTGGACACCCCGGTGTGGGCGATCGCCAACTCCACCTGGGCGGACGTCGTCCGGCTCGGCGCGCAGAACGGCTTCCGCAACGCGCAGGCCTCGGTGCTCGCCCCGACCGGCACCATCGGCCTGATGATGGACTGCGACACCACCGGCGTCGAACCCGACCTGGCCCTGGTCAAGTTCAAGAAGCTGGTCGGCGGCGGCTCGATGCAGATCGTCAACGGCACCGTCCCGCGCGCCCTGAACCGCCTCGGCTACCAGGACGAGCAGGTCGAGGCGATCGTCGCGCACATCGCCGAGCACGGGAACGTCATCGACGCGCCCGGCCTGAAGGCCGCCCACTACGAGGTGTTCGACTGCGCCATGGGCGAGCGGTCGATCTCCCCGATGGGCCACGTGCGGATGATGGCCGCGATCCAGCCGTGGATCTCCGGCGCGATCTCCAAGACCGTCAACATGCCGGAGAACGCCACCGTCGAAGAGGTCGAGGAGATCTACTTCCAGGCCTGGAAGCTCGGCGTCAAGGCGCTGGCGATCTACCGCGACAACTGCAAGGTCGGCCAGCCGCTGTCGGCCAAGACCAAGGCCCCGGCGGCGGTCGCCGAGCCGGTCGCGGCCCCGGCCGTCGAGAAGGTCGTCGAGTACCGCCCGACCCGCAAGCGCCTGCCCAAGGGCCGGCCCGGCATCACCACCTCCTTCACGGTCGGTGGCGCCGAGGGCTACATGACCGCCAACTCCTACCCGGACGACGGCCTCGGCGAGGTCTTCCTGAAGATGTCCAAGCAGGGCTCGACCCTCGCGGGCATGATGGACGCCTTCTCCATCGCCGTCTCGGTCGGCCTGCAGTACGGCGTGCCGCTGGAGACCTACGTCTCGAAGTTCACCAACATGCGCTTCGAGCCGGCCGGCCTCACCGACGACCCGGACGTGCGGATGGCGCAGTCCATCGTGGACTACATCTTCCGCCGCCTGGCGCTGGACTTCCTGCCCTTCGAGACCCGTTCCGCGCTGGGCATCCACTCCGTCGAGGAGCGCACCCGGCACCTGGAGACCGGCTCCTACGAGCCGATCGAGGAGGACGTCGACGTCGAGGCGCTGGCGCAGTCCGCGCCGCTCGCCCCCGCGAAGCCGCACGTCGCCCTGCCGCTCGTCGAGCAGCCCAAGGCCGCCCCGGCCGCGCACAACTCGACCGAGCTCGCGGAGATCCGCCTCGGCCTGAACGCCGACGCCCCGCTCTGCTTCTCCTGCGGCACCAAGATGCGCCGCGCCGGCAGCTGCTACCTCTGCGAGGGCTGCGGCTCCACCAGCGGCTGCAGCTGAGCCTGCTTGACCAGGTGTGTCCCCCCGGCGTGCTGTTCGCCGGGGGGACACACCTGTTGACGGAGCGTCAGCCGGCTCCTCACTGCATGTTCTCGAGATGCGGGTGGTCGAAGGAGGTCGGGCAGACGTAGATCTGCATGCTGTAGCTGCGGCCGATCTGCACCATCGGCGGATCCGAGGGCGTGCGCAGCCCGGTGGGGCCGGGAGGGTCTTCGCGGTCCTCCAGCGGGATCCAGCTGCGGCTGCCGCCGTCCCACTCGCCGGAGCTGACGGTGAGCAGCGGCCGGTACTCGGCCTGGCAGACCTCGCAGTTCATCGGCCGGGGGTCGCTGAAGCTCCACGGGCCCCAGCCGCCGATCTTCCAGCCGGGGGCGACGGAGTGCTCGTACTGGTAGTAGGCGCCTCCGGGGCTCCGCTCCTCGTCCGGGTCCTGTGCGGCCCACACGCCGAGACCCCAGTCGTGGAGGCGCTCGGCGAGTTCCTCCGGCAGCTCGTGGGGTGCCGGGTACTCGGTCACGACCTCGGGGTGGAGGAGGCACGGCTCGGGCACGTAGTTGCCGTAGTGCTCGACGTCTGCGGGCTGCGGCGGATCGGTGAGCACCTCCTCGACGTTCGCGGAGCCGCGCCAGACCAGGTGCGCGGCGGGGAGGCCGTGGTCGTGGCCCAGCGGGCACCACAGCACCTGGAGGACGCCCGCACCCTCGGGGCCGACCAGCCCCGGTACGTCGCGCAGGTAGAGCTGGGCGACCGGAAGCAGCGCGTTGGGCCCGTCGTTCGCCGGATGCCCGGCTTCGAGCCGGTCGAGGTAGGCCTCCTGCTCGGGGTCGAGCAGGTTCTCGCGGGGACCGCGAGGACGGCGCCAGGCCGCTTCGAGCAGGGCGCGGCTCTTGCGGACGTCGTCCAGCGAGACGGGCAGCTCGTGGTGTTCGTGCTCCTGCGTACAGACCGGCCACTCCTCGTCGGCAGGCCACAGCAGCGGCCCGCCGACCGAGCTGTCGTGGACGGTCGGCTCGCCCGGCCGCGGGTGCAGGCGCACCGCCTGCCGGGCCAGCGGGGCCAACTCCGGGAAGACGGCCGCGATGTCGACCGGCCGGGGCGGGGTGGTGCGCGCCAACGCAACTCCTTCGACTGTCACCTGCGAGCCTCGGCCGGGACCCTACCGGGCCGCGCGGACAGCCCGGTGCCGCGGCGCGGCCGGGCCGACGCGGCAGCACGGAGGCGCGTCCAGGCCGTCGGCGTCCGACCCGTGCGGCATCATTGCGGGCATGGAACTGGAGCCTTACCGGGGTGAGTTGACGGCCTACTGCTACCGGATGCTGGGCTCCTTCCAGGAGGCCGAGGACCTGGTGCAGGAGACGCTGCTGCGGGCCTGGAAGGCGCGCGAGCGGTACGACCCGTTGCGCGCCTCGGTGCGGACGTGGCTGTACCGGATCGCCACCAACGTCTGCCTCACCGCGCTGGAGGGCCGGGCCCGGCGCCCGCTGCCGTCCGGACTCGGCGCGCCGAGCGAGGACGTGAACGTGCCGCTCACGCCCGCCGGCGACGTCCCGTGGCTGGAGCCGTTCCCCGACGCCCGGTTCGACGTCGAGCGGCGGGCCGACCTGCGGCTCGCCTGGGTGGCCGCGGTGCAGCACCTGCCGGCCCGTCAGCGCGCGGTGCTGGTGCTGCGCGAGGTGCTGGCGTTCTCCGCCGCCGAGGTGGCCGGGCAGCTCGACACCACCGTCGCCGCCGTCAACAGCGCGCTGCAGCGCGCCCGCGCCGCCGTCGCCGAGGTCGGCGACGCGGACCGGCTGCGCGAGCCGGACGACCCCGAGGTGCGGGCCGTGGTCCAGCGCTACCTGCTGGCCTTCGAGGCGGCGGACGTCCCCGCGCTGGTGCGGCTGCTGGCCGAGGACGCCGTGCTGGAGATGCCGCCCGTGCCGCTCTGGTACCGGGGCCGCGGGTACTACGGGCAGTTCATGGAGCGGGTCTTCGCGATGCGCGGCGCCGGCTGGGCGATGCGCGAGCTCACCGCCAACGGACAGCCCGCACTGGCCGCGTACGCGCCCGCCGGCCCCCTGCTGCGCCTGCACAGCCTGCAGGTGCTCACCGTGGTCGACGGGCTGGTCACGGACAACGTGGTCTTCGCGGACCCGCGCGGCTTCGCGGGCTTCGGGCTTCCGCTGGAGATCGCGGGTGAGATCCCCGGGGAGAATTCCGCGCAGCCGCGATGAGTTCGGCGGGGGCCGCCGGTACGTACCGGTGAGCACCCAACCGAAGGGAATCTCAATGATCGTGTCAAGCCGTCTGCGTGACCGACGGGGCGGAGGTGAACAGCCTCTTGTCACGCAGCATCGCCCACAGCACATCGAC
>NZ_JBSFXE010000039.1:34797-71917 GCF_053595195.1 Kitasatospora sp. NPDC002522 | reverse complement strand
CCCGAAGAATTTCGAGGCCGGGGATGTCAACATATCTGGCGTTGACTTTTGGCACGCTGTTGAGTTCTCAAGGAACGGACACTTCCTTCAGGCGGGCTTCCGACCGACCTTCCGGGCGCTTCGTTCTTTCGTGTTTCCAGCTTATCAGATCCGCGTTTCCGCTTTTCCCTGATCCGCTTTCGCCTCGGGATTTCCCTTTCGGGCTTTTCCTTTCGGCGCTCCCGAACTCTACCAGAGTTTCTCGGCCTGTTTTCCCCGCCCCGATCCGAACGAATTCGAATCCAGGAGCGAAGCCGCACGACCGTGGGGCAACCCGGAGAACATTACGCACCGGGCTGCCCCAGGTCAAATCAGGCTCAGACCTCGACGACGACCGGGAGGATCATCGGACGGCGGCGGTAGTTGTCTGCCACCCACTTGCCGAGGGTGCGGCGGACCAGCTGCTGCACCTGACGGACTTCCAGGACGCCCTCGTTCGCGGAACGGGTCAGGGCCTCCTCCAGCTTGCCGGCGACGGAGGCGAATGCGCCGTCCTCGATGCCGGAGCCGCGGGCCTGGATGGTCGGGCCGCTGACGATCTTTCCGTTGGTGGAGTCGACCACCACGAAGACCGAGATGAAGCCTTCCTCACCGAGGATGCGACGGTCCTTCAGGGAGGCCTCGGTGATGTCGCCGACCGAGGAGCCGTCGACGTACACGTAGCCGGCCTGGACCTTGCCGACGATGCGGGCGACGCCCTTTTCGAGGTCGACGCAGACGCCGTCCTCGGCGATGACCACGCGGTTGCGCGGAATGCCGGTGGCGATGCCGAGGTCGGCGGCGGCGCGCAGGTGGCGCCATTCGCCGTGGACCGGCATCAGGTTCCTCGGCTTGCAGATGTTGAAGAAGTACAGCAGCTCGCCGGCCGAGGCGTGGCCGGAGACGTGCACCTTGGCGTTGCCCTTGTGGACCACCTTGGCGCCCCAGCGGGTGAGGCCGTTGATGACGCGGTAGACGGCGTTCTCGTTGCCGGGGATCAGCGAGGAGGCGAGGACGACGGTGTCGCCCTCGACGATGCGGATCTGGTGGTCGCGGTTGGCCATCCGGGACAGCGCGGCCATCGGCTCGCCCTGGGAGCCGGTGCAGATCAGCACCACCTCCTTGTCGGGAAGGTCGTCGAGGGTCTTGACGTCGACGATCAGGTTGCCGGGGACCTTCAGGTAGCCGAGCTCGCGCGCGATGCCCATGTTGCGGACCATCGAGCGGCCGACGAAGGCGACCTTGCGCTTGTACTCGTGCGCGGCGTCCAGGACCTGCTGGATGCGGTGCACGTGGCTGGCGAAGGAGGCCACGATGATGCGCTTGTCCGCGTTGGCGAAGACGTTGCGCAGCGCGGCGGAGATGTCGCGCTCGTGCGGGATGAAGCCCGGGACCTCGGCGTTGGTGGAGTCCACCAGCAGCAGGTCCATGCCTTCCTCGGCCAGCTTGGCGAAGGTGGGCAGGTCGGTGAGCCGGCCGTCCAGCGGGAGCTGGTCCATCTTGAAGTCGCCGGTGGCGACGACCATGCCCGCGGGGGTGCGGACGGCGACCGCGAGGGCGTCCGGGATGGAGTGGTTGACCGCGATGAACTGGCAGTCGAAGGGGCCGATCCGCTCGCGGTCGCCCTCGGTGACCTCCAGGACGTAGGGACGGATGCGGTGCTCGGCGAGCTTGGCCTCGATCAGGGCGAGGGTGAGCTTCGAGCCGATCAGCGGGATGTCCGGATTCTCCCGGAGCAGGTACGGGACGGCGCCGATGTGGTCCTCGTGCCCGTGGGTCAGGACGATGCCGTCGATCTTGTCGAGGCGGTCCCGGATGTAGGTGAAGTCCGGGAGGATCAGGTCGACGCCGGGCTGCTCGTCCTCGGGGAAGAGCACGCCGCAGTCGATGATCAGGATCCGGTCGCCGTACTCGAGGACCGTCATGTTGCGGCCGATCTCGCCGAGACCGCCGAGCGGAGTGATGCGGAGGGCGCCCTCCTTGAGTGCGGGGGGCGCGCCGAGTTCGGGGTGCGGGTGGCTCAAAAGACTCTCCTCACGACGCACGCCATATGCCCGGGGGGTTCCTCCCCCGGCGGCATATGGCGTGCGTCCATCGTGGTTACCTGACTGCCGATTGCCGCGCGCCTTCGGTCCCGGTCCAGCGGCGGACCCGGTCGGGTCCGGCGAGCCGGGGGCGCGCACGTCTGTTGTTGGTTACAGGTGTACCCCGCCGGCGGCGAGATCCTCCTTCAACCGGGCGATCTCCGCGTCCGTGGCGGAGATCAGCGGCAGGCGCAGCGGTCCGGCCGCGTGCCCCTGCAGGTTCAACGCCGCCTTGGAGAGGATCACTCCCTGGGTGCGGAACATTCCGGCGTACACCGGGAGCAGGGCCTGGTGGACGGCGAGCGCCTTGGCGGTGTCGCCGGAGGTGAAGGCGTCGACCATGGTGCGCAGTTCGGCGGCGACGACGTGGCCGACCACGCTGACCACGCCGACGGCTCCGACCGAGAGCAGCGGCAGGGTCAGGATGTCGTCGCCGGAGTACCAGGCGAGGCCGGAGCGGGCGATGGCCCAGGCGGCTGCGGCGACGTCGCCCTTGGCATCCTTGTTGGCGACGATCCGGGGGTGCTCGCCGAGGCGGACCAGGGTGTCGAGTTCGAGCGCGACGCCGGAGCGGCCGGGGATGTCGTAGAGCATGACCGGCAGGTCGGTGGCGTCGGCGATGGCGACGGTGTGCCGGTACAGGCCCTCCTGCGGGGGCTTGCTGTAGTACGGGGTGACCGCGAGCAGGCCGTGGGCTCCGGCGGCCTGGGCCTGGCGGGCGAGTTCCACGCTGTGGTGGGTGTCGTTGGTGCCGACGCCGGTGACCACGTGGGCGCGGTCCCCGACCGCCTCGACCACGGCCCGGACCAGTTGGGCCTTCTCCGCGTCGGTGGTGGTCGGCGACTCGCCGGTGGTGCCGTTGAGCACCAGGCCGTCGTTGCCGGAGTCCACCAGGTGGGCGGCGAGGCGCTGGGCGCCGTCGAGGTCGAGCGCGCCCTCGGGGGTGAAGGGGGTGACCATCGCGGTCAGGACCCGGCCGAAGGGCGTCTGCGGTGTGGAGGTCGGAGCCATGAATCCAAAGCTACTCGTAGGGCGGTGGTCGGTAGCCACGCAGGTCCAGGGTTTGGACAGTCCGGACCGCCTGGAGCCGGGCCTGACATGGGATTCCGGTGCTGCGCGCTCGGGGGTTCACGCAGCACCGGAATCCGTGTCCTGAGCGTATGGAGCGGCCGAGAAAGCCGCAATCCAGACATGCCGGACAGTCCGTCCATCTGCCGGTCGGTGCAGGTCAGGGCAGCCGACGGGGCGTCAGACCTTGCGCCAGCCGGGGACCCAGGCGCCGTCCTCGACGGTGTAGTCGCCGAACAGCGAAGGGGCCTCCTTGACCATCAGCTCGCCGATCTTGCCGAACAGCAGCCGGATCTCCTCCTCCGCGCCGGGCGCGGTGCGGTTCTCGATCACGTGCCGCAGGGTGCGCACGTTGGCGGTCCACACCAGGCCGGTGGCCAGGCCCTCGGGGGCGAAGCGGCGCATGAAGGAGGTCTTCTCCTTCTTCTCGTGGAACTTCACGCCCTCCTCGTCCAGCCCGAAGTGGTCGGCCATCCAGTGCTGGAACCCCTCGATCTCCTTCATCAGGCTGGTCGCCCGGGTCATCAGCTCGAGGTCCTCCTGCGCCCACTCGGGGAACCAGAACGGGATGTCGTCGAGCCGGACGAAGCGCAGCGACTCCTGGGAGACGGCGACGCCCGCGCGGTGGCGGACCAGCTCGTGGGTGACCACGCGGCTGACGTTGTGCAGGACGAAGGTGAAGGAGACGTGCTCCAGCACCGAGCCGTGCGCGCTGGCCAGGATGTTCTTCAGGTAGACGTCCTGGTCGGTGCGGACCTTGGTGACGTTCGGGTTCAGGCCCGGCTTCCAGGAGCGGTAGCAGATCCGGCCGGCGAACTCGGCGAGGTTCTGGGCGTCGTCCAGGTCGCCGCGGTCGACGCGCTCCAGCCAGCTCTCGCCGCCGACGTCCTGCAGGTAGGCCGCGACCTCGTCGTAGTCGAGCTCGGGGCGGGCGATGAGGTGGACCTGGGGTTCGACAGCGCGCATGGAAAACGTCCTGAGGTCTGGGGAGAGTACGGGTCAGTCTACGGCGGCGGCCGAGGCATCCCGGTCATGCAGCGAGATGGCGTGCTGCATCGCCTTGCGGGCGCGGGGCACGTCGCCCGCGTCCGCGTAGGCGACGGCCAGGCGGAAGAAGTTCCGCCAGTCGGTCGGGGCGGCCTCGGCCTCGGCCTTGCGGCGGTTGAACACGGCGTCGGCGGAGGCGCGGTCGATCCGGCCGCCGCCGGTGCGCACGAGCTCGTCGACCGGCAGCCCGCCCTCGGCCTCCAGCTGGCGGGCGAGCCGTTCGCTGGCCCGGCCGAAGCGGATGGTCTGCCGGAGGAACCAGACCCCGATCAGCGGGATGACGAAGGCGCACACGCCGATGCCGATGCCCAGCGGCTTGCCGGTGGCGACCAGTTGGACGCCCTCCCCGACGCAGATCAGGGAGACCAGCAGCAGGACGCCGGAGAGCACGAAGAAGCCGGTGCGAGAGGTCATGTCACAGGTCCAGGAAGTGTTCCAGGCCGAAGGTCAGGCCCGGGTGGTCGGCGATCTTCCGCACGCCGAGCAGGATGCCGGGCATGAAGCTGGCGTGGTGCATCGAGTCGTGACGGATCGTCAGGGTCTCGCCGGTGTCGCCGAACATCACCTGCTGGTGCGCGAGCAGGCCGCGCAGCCGCACCGCGTGCACCGGGACGCCGTCCACGTCGGCGCCGCGGGCGCCGGGGAGGCTGTGGGTGGTGGGGTCCTGCTGCGGGGGCAGACCGGCCTCGGCGCGGGCCGCGGCGATCAGCTGGGCGGTGCGGGTGGCGGTGCCGGACGGGGCGTCGGCCTTGCGGTCGTGGTGCAGCTCGACCACCTCGACGGACTCGAAGTACTTCGCGGCGACCTGCGAGAACTTCATGCCGAGGATCGCGCCGATGGAGAAGTTCGGCGCGATCAGCAGCCCGGTGCCCGGGTTCCCGGCCAGCCAGCCCTCGACCTCGCCGAGCCGGACGTCGTCCCAGCCGGTGGTGCCGGTGACCACGTGGATGCCGTGGTGCAGGCAGTAGTCGAGGTTGCCCATCACCGAGTCGGGGTGGGTGAGTTCGACCGCGACGTCGACCCCGGCGTCGGTCAGCTCGGTCAGCTTCGAGTCCCGGCCGAGCGCGGCGACCAGCTCCATGTCCTCGGCGGCCTCGACGGCCTTGACCGCCTCGGAGCCGATCCGGCCCTTGGCGCCGATCACGGCGACGCGCAGCGTCATGTCAGTTGTCCTCTCAGACCAGCAGGTCGGCGAGCTTGGCGGCCCGCCGGTCGTTGATCGGGCCGATCAGGGCGAGCGAGGGCCGGTACGCCCCCAGCACATCACGGGCGACGGCGTGCACGTCGTCCAGGGTCACCGCGGCCATCTTGGCCAGCATCTCGTCCACCGACAGGTGGTGGCCGTAGGAGAGTTCGGCCTTGCCGATCCGGTTCATCAGCGAGCCGGTGTCCTCCATGCCGAGCACGGTGGAGCCGGAGATCTGGCCGATCGCGCGGTTCAGCTCCTCCTCGGTGATGCCCTCGGCGACCACCCGGGCGAGCTCCTCGCGGCAGATCCGCAGCACTTCCTCGACCCGCTTGGGCTGGCAGCCGGCGTAGATGCCGAACAGGCCGGTGTCGGAGTAAGAGGAGGAGTAGGAGTAGACGGAGTAGGCCAGGCCGCGCTTCTCCCGGACCTCCTGGAACAGGCGGGAGCTCATGCCGCCGCCGAGCGCCGCGTTGAGCACGCCGAGCGCCCAGCGGCGTTCGTCGTGGCGCGGCACGCCGGGGACGCCGAGCACCAGGTGGGCCTGCTCGGTGGGGCGGTTGAGCACCGCGGCCTTGCCGGAGGTGCGGACCGCCTTGACGCCGCGGCGGACCTCGGCGGGGTGGCCGGTGGACTTGGCCAGGACCGGCTCGAAGGCCTTCTGGACCAGCTTGACCACCTTGCCGTGGTCGAGGTTGCCGGCCGCCGCGACCACCAGGTTCTCCGGCTTGTAGCGGCGGTGGTAGAAGCCCGCGATCTGCTCGCGGGTCAGGTCGCCGACGGTCTCCTGGGTGCCCAGGATCGGGCGGCCGAGCGGGCCCGAACCGAAGATCACCTTGGCGAACAGGTCGTGCACCACGTCGCCCGGGTCGTCCTCCGCCATCGCCATCTCTTCGAGGATGACGCCGCGCTCGGACTCCACGTCCTCCGGCCGGACCAGCGAGCCGGTGAGCATGTCGCAGACCACGTCGATGGCCAGCGGCAGGTCGGTGTCGAGCACCCGCGCGTAGTAGCAGGTGTTCTCCTTCGCGGTGAAGGCGTTCATCTCGCCGCCGACCGCGTCCAGCGCGGCGGAGATCTCCAGGGCGTCGCGCCGGGCGGTGCCCTTGAAGAGCAGGTGCTCCAGGTAGTGGGTGGCCCCGTTCAGGACGGGGGTCTCGTCCCGGGAGCCGACGCCGACCCAGATGCCGAAGGTGGCGCTGCGCACCGTGGGCAGGGTCTCGGTGACGACGCGCAGGCCGCCGGGGAGCACGGTGCGGCGGACCGTGCCCGCGCCGTCGGCGCCCTTGAGCAGGGTCCGGGTGGTGCCAGATGCCTGGCGCGCGGCCGGAATTTGGGCCACGGGGTGGTACCTCCGTCGGTTGACGCACGAGTCAGGGGCACGAGGCTCAAGCAGAGCCTCGCGCCCCTGACCGGTTGCTCTGGCGAATTACTCGGCGGCGGCGGCCTCGCCGCCCTCCTCGCCCTCGATGACCGGGATCAGCGACAGCTTGCCGCGCGGGTCGATCTCGGCGATCTCGACCTGCACCTTGGCGCCCACGCCGAGCACGTCCTCGACGTTCTCCACGCGCTTGCCACCGGCCAGCTTGCGGATCTGCGAGATGTGCAGCAGGCCGTCCTTGCCCGGCATCAGCGACACGAAGGCGCCGAAGGTGGTGGTCTTCACCACGGTGCCCAGGTAGCGCTCGCCGACCTCCGGCATGGACGGGTTGGCGATCTGGTTGATCGTCGAGCGGGCGGCCTCGGCGGCCGGGCCGTCGGCGGCACCGATGTAGATGGTGCCGTCGTCCTCGATGGTGATCTCGGCGCCGGTGTCCTCCTGGATCTGGTTGATCATCTTGCCCTTGGGGCCGATGACCTCGCCGATCTTGTCCACCGGGATCTTGATGGTGATGATCCGCGGCGCGTTCGGGGACATCTCGTCGGGCGAGTCGATGGCCTCGTTCATGACGTCGAGGATGTGCAGGCGCGCGTCGCGGGCCTGCTTCAGCGCGGCGGCCAGCACCGAGGCCGGGATGCCGTCGAGCTTGGTGTCGAGCTGCAGGGCGGTGATGAAGCCGCGGGTGCCGGCGACCTTGAAGTCCATGTCGCCGTACGCGTCCTCGGCGCCCAGGATGTCGGTGAGGGTCACGTAGTGGGTCTCACCGTCGATCTCCTGCGAGATCAGGCCCATGGCGATGCCAGCGACGGGGGCCTTCAGCGGCACACCGGCGTTCAGCAGCGACATGGTCGAGGCGCAGACCGAGCCCATCGAGGTGGAGCCGTTGGAGCCCAGCGCCTCGGAGACCTGGCGGATCGCGTAGGGGAACTCCTCGCGGGTCGGCAGGACGGGCAGGATCGCCCGCTCGGCCAGCGCGCCGTGGCCGATCTCGCGGCGCTTCGGGGAGCCGACGCGGCCGGTCTCGCCGACCGAGTACGGCGGGAAGTTGTAGTTGTGCATGTAGCGGCGACGGGTCTCCGGGGAGAGCGTGTCGAGCTGCTGCTCCATGCGCAGCATGTTCAGCGTGGTGACGCCCAGGATCTGGGTCTCGCCGCGCTCGAACAGGGCGGAGCCGTGGACCCGCGGGATCGCCTCGACCTCGGCGGCCAGGGTGCGGATGTCGGTGACGCCGCGGCCGTCGATGCGGACCTTGTCCTTGATGACGCGCTCGCGGACGATCTTCTTGGTCAGCGCGTTGTACGCGGCGCTGATCTCCTTCTCGCGGCCCTCGAACTCCGGGAGCAGCTTGTCGGCGGCGACGCCCTTGATCCGGTCCAGCTCGTTCTGGCGCTCCTGCTTGCCGGCGATGGTCAGCGCCTTGGCCAGCTCGTCCTTGACGGCGGAGGTCAGCGCGGCCAGCACGTCGTCCTGGTACTCCAGGAAGCGCGGGAACTCGCCGGTCGGCTTGGCGGCCTGCTTGGCGAGCTGGGCCTGGGCGGCGCAGAGCACCTTGATGAAGGGCTTGGAGGCCTCCAGACCGGCGGCGACGACCTCCTCGGTGGGCGCCTCGGCGCCGCCCTCGACCAGGGCGATGGTCTTGGTCGTGGCCTCGGCCTCGACCATCATGATCGCCACGTCGCCGTCCGGCAGGACGCGACCGGCCACGACCATGTCGAAGACGGCGTCCTCGAGCTCGGAGTGGGTCGGGAACGCCACCCACTGGCCCTTGATCAGCGCGACGCGGACGCCGCCGATCGGGCCGGAGAACGGCAGGCCGGCCAGCTGGGTGGAGGCGGAGGCCGCGTTGATGGCCACCACGTCGTACAGGTGGTCGGGGTTGAGCGCCATGACGGTCACGACGACCTGGATCTCGTTGCGCAGGCCCTTGACGAAGGACGGGCGCAGCGGGCGGTCGATCAGGCGGCAGGTGAGGATCGCGTCCTCGGAGGGCCGGCCCTCGCGACGGAAGAACGAGCCGGGGATGCGGCCCGCGGCGTACATCCGCTCCTCGACGTCGACCGTCAGCGGGAAGAAGTCGAAGTGCTCCTTGGGCTGCTTCGAGGCGCTGGTCGCCGACAGCACCATGGTGTCGTCGTCCAGGTACGCCACGGCGGAACCGGCCGCCTGGCGGGCCAGGCGGCCGGTCTCGAAGCGGATGGTGCGGGTGCCGAAGCTGCCGTTGTCGATGACGGCCTCGGCGTAGAAAACGTTCTCTTCCACCTGGAAGATCTCCTCTTTGTTTCGTCTGTCTTCCAGGAGCGTCCCAGCGCTTGCCTGCCTGCGGCCCGGGCAGCTGGGCCGGTCTTCGATCGAAGCCACCGGGTCGGGCCCCGTCTTCTCGGGGACTCCCGGCGGCCACTACCGAGGACCGGCGCCTCGGCCATGCGGCGGTCGGCGTGTGGACGCTCCTGCGGTGTGGGCGGCTTCCGTGTGAAGCCGTGCTGCCCGCATGGGCGGGCATGCCCTTTACCTTACAAATTCACACCCCGTCGAGCGCGGCTTTACGGCTCGCGTCCATCCGAAGGGTGTGGTTTTCGGGGTGGCGCGGATGCGCCGAAGGGCGGCTCCCCCGGTCAGGGGAGCCGCCCCTAAGAGCGGAGTCAGCGGGCGCCGCCGGCGGCACCGCGGCGGATGCCGAGGCGGTCCACCAGGGTACGGAAGCGCTCGATGTCCTTCTTGGCCAGGTACTGCAGCAGGCGGCGACGCTGGCCGACCAGGATCAGCAGGCCACGGCGCGAGTGGTGGTCGTGCTTGTGGAGCTTCAGGTGCTCGGTCAGGTCCGAGATACGGCGCGAGAGCATCGCCACCTGAACCTCGGGAGAGCCGGTGTCGCCCTCCTTCTGGCCGAACTCGGCGATGAGCTGCTTCTTGACGTCAGCGGCGAGAGCCACGGGCATCTCCTTCGGTTACTGGCCGAGCGACCCTGGTAGGCGACACAGGCTCTGAAAAGACTCGGACGGACCTACGATACCAGCGCGGCTCAGCTGGTCGCGCCGCGGATGATGTTGTAGACGTTCAGCACGGCCAGCGCGAGCGGCACCAGGGCGATCAGCATCAGGCTGTCCACCATGTCCAGGATGCGGCCCCAGAACGGCGACACCCCGGAGCGCGGCACGATCAGCGCGATCGCGACCATCACCGCCGCGCCGGCCCCGATGGAGGCCGACATCCACACCGTGCGCAGGTCGGCGCCGGTGGCGCCGGAGGTCAGCAGGTGCAGCGGGGTGTGCAGGGACAGGCCCAGGATCAGCAGCGACAGGCCGGCCAGGCCCGCGATGGTGAGCGCGAAGACCTGCGCGGTGTACCGGAACAGCCGGGCGCGCAGCATGGTCGTCACGCCGATCGCCAGGGCGAGCAGCTCGGCGAAGGTGCGGTCGCTGAAGCCGAGCACGGTGCAGGCGCCGACGATGGTGGCGGAGGCGCCGCCGACCAGGCCGACCAGCACCTCGTGGCCGCGGCGGGCCTGGGCGGCGATCCGCTCGTACTGGACGGTCTCGGCGCGGTCGGTCTCCTCGCCGTAGGCGGTGCCGCGGGTGCGGGTCTGGCCGGGGGCGCTGAAGCCGACGGGGAGCCGGGCGAAGCGGGCGGAGAGCGCGGGCAGGAAGCCGATCACGGCGACCGCCGCGACGCCGGTGACGGCGGCGATGTCGGTGATCGCGGTGCCGGAGAGCAGCACCGCGGCGAAGGTGGCCAGGGTGCCGGCAGTGGCCAGGAAGGCCGTGGCGACGAAGACCGAGTCCTTCTCCGGCAGCAGGCCGACCAGCAGGACGGAGACCACCAGCACGGTGACGCAGCCGACCAGGAACTGGAGCCGGCCCGGTCCGTCGCCGACGTGCGGGACGTCGATGACGCCGGAGCCCGCCAGCATGGCGTGCGGCAGCGCGCCGAGGCCGAGCGCGAGCGCGGCGGCGTGGTCGTCGTAGACCCGGGCCCGCACGCCGGCGTAGGTCACCAGGACCACGGCGGTGACGCCGGACAGGATCCCCGGCAGGCCGTACATGTCGTGCCGCAGGTCGGAGAACCAGAGCGCGAAGGCCAGCAGGACGAGCAGCACCGTGCCGGCGATCAGGCCGAAGGCCCGCATCAGGTCGGGGCTCCAGAACCGGCGGTCGGCGGCGACCGCGGAGGCGATCGCGTCGGCGACGTCGTCGTAGACGGCCGGCGGCAGTGACTCCGCGAACGGCCGCAGGCTCAGCAGGTCGCCGTCGCGGACCTGCTGGGCGATCAGCGGCAGGCCGCTGTCGAGCACGGTGCCGTCCCGCCGGACCAGGTGGAACCCGGTCGGCGTGCCGTCCACCTGGGTCTGCCCGGAGAGCCGCAGCACCTCGGGGTAGATGTCGGCGAGCGGGACGTCCTCCGGCAGGGCGACGTCGATCCGGCTGTCCGGTGCCACTACGGTGACCCGGCAGAAACCGGTCGCTGCGTTTGTGCTCACCGGCCCTCTCCCCCTCGTTGGCTGTGTCGGCAAGGCTGCGACCTCGTCTCGACGGGTACCGGAACTGTCACGGCCCGAACGAGAGTTGGCGCGGCGACACCTTACCCCCCACGGCAACCGTGTGCTGCGGCGGCCCGTCGACGGGGACTCAGAAGCCGCTCCGTGGAAGGGTTCCGACCCCGTGAACGAACTTCATCGGCGCGCGCAGTAGGATCGGCCCCTGCGCACGGCGTACGGGGGCGGTGTCGAAGACGCGGCAGCCCCGCGCGCCTGCGGTCCGGCGGAGCGGGGGCGGCGTCATACGGGGCGCCCTCACCGTACGTATCCAGATGCGTGAGGGCGGATTGTGAGCGAGCGATGGGGGTGCCCCCGATCAAGTGCCCGGGATGGGCGCACCGTTGAGCACGGGGAGACGCGCGCTGCGGCTGCCTGCGAGGGCGGGGTGATCGCGTGAGCACGGTGACGGTCAAGCGTCCGCCGCGGGCGTTCCCGCCCCCGGTGTCGGACGAGGCGGTCGAGTTGGTGCCGCCGCCCGAGCTGCCCCGCGGGGGTGGCGAGGACTGGATGATGTCGCTGCTGCCGCTGCTCGGCATGGGCGGCTCGGCGGCGTTCTTCTTCTCGCCGGGTGCACAGGGCCCGATGAAGATGATGGGCGTCCTGATGGTGGCCTCCACCGCGGCGATGGCGGTGGCGCAGATCGTCAAGGCCCGCAAGGGCGGCAGCGCGGCCACCTCGGACGAGCGCCGGGACTACCTGAAGTACCTTCAGCAGAAGCGCCGCGAGGTGCGCCGCACGGCCGAACGGCAGCGCGGGGCGCTGCTGTTCACCCACCCGGACCCGGACCAGCTGTGGTCGATCGTGGCCGAGGGCCGCCGGTTGTGGGAGCGCCGTCCGACCGACTCCGACTTCGCGCAGATCCGGGTCGGCCTCGGCCCGCTGCAGCTGTCGACTCCGCTGGTGGCGCCGCAGACCGCGCCGATGGACGAGCTGGAGCCGCTGGCCGCGGAGGCGATGGGCACCTTCATCAAGACCCACGGCACGCTGCACGACCTGCCGCTGGCGGTGTCGCTGCGCGCCTTCTACCACATCACGGTCTGCGGCGACCCGGACTCGGTGTACGGCAACGTGCGCACGATGATCGCCCAGCTGGCCACCCTGCACTCCCCCGAGGACCTGATGATCGCGGTCGCGGCCGCGCCGGGTGCGGTGGAGGAGTGGGAGTGGACCAAGTGGCTGCCGCACACCCAGCACCGCAAGGAGAGCGACGGCGCCGGCACCCGGCGGCTGATCGCCACCGGGCTGGGCGAGTTGGAGGAGCTGCTGGCCAACGAGCTGGCCGGCCGCAAGGGCTTCTCCCGGGACAGCACGCCGAGCGCGGACCAGCCGCACCTGGTGGTCGTCATGGACGGCGCCTCGGTGCCAGCCGACTCGGTGATCGCCGGTCCCGAGGGCGTGCACGGCGTCACCGTGATCGAGGTCGTCCCGGGTGACCTGGACGAGCCGAACGGCCACCTGGTGATCACCGTCGGCAAGCACGAGCTGATGCTGGAGGCGGCGTCCGGGGCGAGCTACCCGGGCAAGCCGGACTTCCTGACCAGCTGGCAGTCCGAGGCGCTGGCCCGGCAGTTGGCCCCGTTCCGGGCCTCGGTGGGCGACGACGACGGCGACCCGTCGCTGGTGTCGATGGACTTCACCGAGATGATGCACACCGGCGACCCGGGCTCCTTCGACCCGGCCCGGCACTGGCGGCCGAAGCCGATCCGGGAGAAGCTGCGCGTCCCGCTGGGCGTCGGCAGCAACGGCGAGTACGTCTGGCTGGACCTCAAGGAAGCCTCGCTGGAGGGCATGGGCCCGCACGGCATGTGCGTCGGCGCGACCGGTTCCGGCAAGTCCGAGGTGCTGCGCACCATCGTGCTGGCGCTGGCGGTGACGCACTCCTCCGAGGTGCTGAACCTGGTCCTCGCGGACTTCAAGGGTGGTGCGACCTTCGCCGGCATGTCGGAGATGCCGCACACCGCGGCCGTGATCACCAACCTGGAGGGCGAGGCCACCCTGATCGACCGCATGCGCGATGCGATCGAGGGTGAGATGAACCGCCGTCAGGAGCTGCTGCGCGCGGCGGGCAACTACGCCAACATCAACGAGTACGAGCGGGCCCGCGCGGCCGGCGCGGCGCTCGACCCGCTGCCCTCGCTGCTGATGATCATCGACGAGTTCTCCGAACTCCTCACCGCCAAGCCGGACTTCATCGACCTGTTCATCCAGATCGGCCGGATCGGCCGTTCGCTGGGTATGCACATGCTGCTCGCCTCGCAGCGTCTGGAGGAGGGCAAGCTCCGCGGTCTGGACACCTTCCTGTCCTACCGGCTGGGTCTGCGCACCTTCTCGGCCGCCGAGTCGCGGGCCGCGATCGGCGTGCCGGACGCCTACCACCTGCCGCCGATCCCCGGCGTGGGCTACCTGAAGTTCGGCTCCGACGTGATGGAGCGGTTCCGGGCCGCGTACGTGTCCGGCCCGTACCGGCCGCCGGGCCAGGTGCGCGCGGTCGGCGGCCGGGTGGTCACCTCCCTGCCGGTGCTGTTCACCGCGGCCGAGGTCGCGGTGGTCGAGCCGGAGGTCGAGGAGGTGCCGGAGATCGTCGAGGAGGAGATCGACGACTCGCTGCTCGACACCATGCTGGACGTCTTCGTGGCGCGGATGATCGGCCAGGGCCCGCCGGCCCACCAGGTGTGGCTGCCGCCACTGGAGGAGCCGCCCTCCATGGACAGCCTGCTCACCACGCTGCAGGCCACCCCGGAGCGCGGTCTGACCGCGCCCGACTACGGCCGCCTGGGCAGCCTGATCGTCCCGGTCGGCATCGTCGACAAGCCGCGCGACCAGCGCCGCGACGTGATGTACCTGGACTACTCGGGTGCCGCGGGCCACGGCATGATCGTCGGCGGTCCGCTGTCCGGCAAGTCCACCCTGGTGCGCACCATCGTGGCCGGCTTCGCGATGACCCACACGCCGGTCGAGACGCAGTTCTACCTGCTCGACTTCGGCGGCGGCGGCTTCGGCTCACTGGCCGACCTGCCGCACGTCGGCGGGGTGGCGGGCCGACTGGACGTCGAGAAGGTCCGCCGCATGATCAGCGAGGTGCACGGCGTGCTCAACCGCCGTGAGGAGCTGTTCCGCAGCGCGGGGATCGACACCATCTCCACCTACCGCACCCGCCGGGCCAACGGGCAGCTGCCGGACGAGCAGTTCGGCGACGTGTTCCTGTTCATCGACGGCTGGATGATCTTCAAGCAGGAGTTCGAGGTCCTGGAGCCGGTGATCGCCGACATCGCCCAGCGCGGTCTCGGCTACGGCGTGCACGTGGTGATCACCGCGGCCCGCTACGCCGAGGTCCGCCCGGCGCTGAAGGACCTGCTGCAGAACCGCACCGAGCTGAAGCTCGGTGACGCGATGGAGTCCGAGGTCGACCGCAAGCTGTCCGCGGTGGTGCCGTCCGTCCCGGGTCGTGGTCTGACCTCCGGCAAGCTGCACTTCCTGTCCGGCCTGCCGCGGATCGACGGCAGCTCCAGCACCGAGGATCTGACGGACGGGGTCACCGACTTCGTCTCCCAGGTGAACGCGGCCTGGACCGGTCCGCGCGCCCCGCAGGTCCGCATGCTGCCGCAGGTGCTGGACGGCAACTCGCTGCCCAAGGGCTTCGAGCACCCCGAGCTGGGCGTCGCCTTCGGTGTCGACGAGGTCGAGCTGGCGCCGGTCTTCGTCAACTTCGAGACCGACCCGCTGTTCATCGTCTTCGGTGAGAGCGAGTCCGGTAAGTCGGCGATGCTGCGGATGCTGATCAAGCAGATCACCGACCGGTACACCCCGGACCAGGCCGGCATCGTGGTCGGCGACTTCCGCCGCTCGCTGCTGGGCGTGGTGCCGCCGGAGTACCTGGTGGAGTACGCCGCCGCGGCACCCGCCATGACGGCGATCGTGGACATGCTCCGCGGCGCCTGTGCACGCCGCCTGCCGGGACCGGACGTCACGCCGGAGCAGCTGCGCAACCGCAGCTGGTACAGCGGCAAGGACATGTTCGTGATCGTGGACGACTACGAGCTGGTCGCGACCCAGTCGGGCAACCCGATGGCGCCGCTGGCCGAGTTCCTGCCGTTCGCCCGCGACATCGGCCTGCGGGTGATCGTCGCCCGCAGCGCGGGCGGCGCCGGCCGCTCGCTGTTCGAGCCGGTGATGCAGCGCATGCGCGAGCTGGGCGGTCAGGGCCTGCTGCTCTCGGGTGACAAGGGTGAGGGCGCGCTGCTCGGCACGGTCAAGCCGCAGCCGCTGCCGCCGGGCCGTGGTGTGTTCGTCTCCCGCCGGATCGCGGCGGGCCAGATGGTGCAGACGGGCTGGCTGCCGACGCCGTAGTCGTCACTCGCAGTGGTCGCCGGGGCCGGGTTCCGACAAGGGACCCGGCCCTCTGGCATCTCAGGTGGCGGGCTGTGCCATAACGTTATCTTCCAATTTTCGAAGGCGACCTTCGAAACCCGTAGGCGGTCGGGGCCCCACGGGGCCCTCTTCGGCCCGCCCGCCCCGCTCCGGAGGCCGCCTTGGAATCGGAGTCGCGCAGATCACTTCACCTTCGATTCAAGCGCAGTTCATCCGAGTTGACACCACGGAAACATGCGCCATTCGCGCTCCGGGTCCGCATTCCGCAGGAGAAACCGCCTTCTCGCAACGGATTCCGCAGCTGATCCCGCGTTGACTGGGCCTGGCCACCCAGGCAACCTGGCGCATCGGGAGCGAAGCAGAACCAAACCCGCAGGACCGTGCTTCGGAGGCGATACCGCTCCCACCCCCCACATCGCAGCTCAGTGGATCGGATGCCCCCCATGACCGACACGCTTCCCCCGCAGGTCGCGAGCCCCTCCGGGGCCGCCGCGACGACGGACGGCCCGAAGAAGCTCGCCCGATCGCTGGGCGTCGTAGGCGGCACGCTGCTCACGCTCTCCTGCGTGACCCCGGCGTCCTCACTCTTCGTGATCGTCCCCGACCTGTTCAGCAGCATCGGCACCTACACGGCACTGGCCATCGCCATCGGCTCGCTGATCTGCATCGCGGTGGCGTTCTGCTACTCCGAGCTCGGCACCCTGGTGCCCTCGGCGGGCGGCGAGTACGCCATGGTCGGCACCCTGGCGGGGAAGTTCGCGGGCTGGCTGGTCTTCATCCAGTCGCTGATCGTCGTGATGATCGTGCCGTCGATCATCGCCATGGGCACCGCTGACTACCTGGAACCGATCATCCACGTCGACCCGAAGATCGCGGGTGCCGTGGTGATGCTGGCGGCCACCGTGGCCGGCCTGCTGGACCTGCGCGCCAACGCCTGGATCACCGGCATCTTCCTGGTGCTCGAGGTCATCGCCTGCGCCGTGGTGTCCTTCCTCGGCTTCGGTCACGGCCAGCGGGGCGTCAGCAGCCTGGTGCACGGCGTGGTCGCCGACTCGAGCGGTGCCACCTCCTCCGTCGGCTTCTTCGGCAGCGTCGGCATCGTGGCCGCGATGGGCACCGCGCTCTTCGTCACCCAGGGCTTCTCCACCGCCATCTACCTCTCCGAGGAGCTGGAGAACCCGCGCCGGAACGTCGCCCGCACCGTGCTGTGGACCCTGGGCCTGTCGGTCGCGATCATCCTGATCCCGGTCATCGCGATCACCTTCGGCGCCCCCGACCTGACCGCGCTCTCCGCCGGCAACATCTCCGACCTGGTGATCGGCTGGAGCAACACCGGCGTCGGCACCTTCATCAGCCTCTGCATCGCGCTGGCGATCATCAACGCCGGCATCGTCATGGTGATCCAGAACTCCCGCGTGCTGTACGCCTCCGGCCGTGACAAGGCCTGGCCGGAGCCGGTCAACAAGGCCTTCGGCACCCTGAACAAGTTCAGCGCCCCGTGGATCTCCACCCTGGCGGTCGGCGTCCCCGGCGCGGTGCTCTGCTTCGTGCCGCAGGACATGCTGACCAACATCACCGGTGTCGCGGTCGCCGCGCTCTACCTGCTGGTCGCCGTCGCCGCGCTGTTCTCCCGCCGCGGCCACCACAAGGACGCGCCGGCCTGGCGCCAGCCGCTGTGGCCCGCGCTGCCGATCGTGCTGATCGTGGTGCTCGGCTACACCCTCTTCCAGCTGGACGTCACCGCGCTGTGGTGGACCCTGGGCATCACCGTCGCCGCCAGCCTCTACTGGGTGTTCTACCTGCGTCCCCGGCAGGAGACCCGCTGGGTCATCACCCTCCCCGAGGACGAGCGGGTCTGACCCCCGCAGGCCGCTCCCCCGGCCCCCGTCGGCTCCCATGCCGACGGGGGCCGCCCCGTTCCCGGGCCCGGCCCCCGTCCGGGGTTGCGTCTACTCGTGCTGCCCGCGGCGCCGGCGCATGTCCCGGCTGACGATCGCGCCGCCCGCCAGGCCCGCCACCACCAGGGCGCCCGCGCCGAGCACGAAGGTGCCGGTGCGCCGGTCCCGGTCGGCCTGGGTCTCCGCCAGGCCGAGCGGCTGCGCCACCAGCGGCATGCTGTCCAGCTTCACCGGGGCGTCAGCGTGCGGCGACTCGCTGGGCCCGGTCACCACGCTGGACTCCACCGCCTTCACCGGGTCGACCACGCCCCAGCCGATGAACTTGTTCCGGTCCCGCTCGTTGCGCTGCGCGGTCTGCTCGATCCGGGTGCGGATCTGCTGCGCGGTCCAGTGCGGGTACGCGCCCTTGAGGATCGCCGCCAGCCCGCTCACGTACGGCGCGGAGAAGCTGGTGCCGTTGTCGGTGCACTGGCCGCCCTTCGGGACGGTGGAGAGCATGTCGACGCCCGGCGCGGCCACGTCCACGAAGTCGCCGTACTGCGAGAACGGCGCGCGCTCGTTGTTGCGGTCGGAGGCGCCGACAGCGAGCACCGTGTCGTAGGAGGCCGGGTAGGTGAGACCCTCGTTGCCGTCGTTGCCGGAGGAGGCGACCACCACGACGTTCTCGTTCTCGGCGCGGGTCAGGATGTCCTCCAGCTCCTTCTGGTGGTCGAAGGCCTTGCCCTCCTCGACCCGGACGTCCTGGGAGATGTTGATGACCTGGACATGCGTGTCGAGCGCTATCTTGATCGCGTCGACCAGCGTGCCGACGTCGCCGTTGCCCTCCGCGTCGTTCTGCCGGATCGACAGGATCTGCGCGTCCTTGGCCAGACCGACGAAGCCGACGCCGTCCATCGGGGAAGCCGCGATGATTCCCGCGACCTTGGTGCCGTGGCCGACCGGGTCGTCGAGGCCGGTGCCCTCGATCACCGCGCCGTTCTGACGGTTCTTCAGCAGGCTGCCACCGTTCTGGACCTTGCCGGCCAGCTGCGGGTTGACGGCGTCCACGCCGGTGTCGATCACCGCGACCAGCACCGGCTTGCCGGTCTCGGCGTTCCTGCCGGTGCGCGGATGGTCCTTGTCCGGGCCCTTCCACAGCTCGTCCAGGAAGACCCGCTGCAGCGCCCACGGCTTGCTCTTCACGTTCTCCGCGGGGAACTTGCAGTCGCCGGCCGCGGCGATCGAGATCGGCGACCACTGCTGGGCCCCGCTCGACGGCGAGGGGGACGGCGAGGGCTCCGCGTACGCCGGGACGGTTGCGGCCGAGCCGACCACCCCGAGCACCAGCAGCACCGCGCCCGCCCGGCGCAACGATCCTGACGACACCTGCACTCCACCCCTCAGTTCCACCCGTGTGATCAGCGCGCGCCCCGTGTCACGCGCGCAGGGCGGGCGCCCGAGTGGACGCCCGCCCTGTTGTGTCGAGCGCTACCGCGCCGACCAGCGAACCGCGATCAGCTCCAGATCTGCGAGTTCTGGTTCTCGGTCTGCTGGTAGCTCTGCGCGGCGTTGTCCAGCGCGGAGGCGATCTGGCCCAGGACCTGCTGCAGGTCGGCGGCCTTGGCGTCCCACTGCGCCTGGCGGGCCTGGTAACCCTGCTGCGCGGCGCCTTCCCAGGTGTTGGCGATGCGCTGCACGCCGGACTTCAGGTCGTCGAGCTGCGACTGGATGCGCGAGGCGGTCTGCCGCACCTCGGAGCCCGCGTTCTGGATCGTACCGAAACTAACTTGGATCTCGGCCATGTGACTCTCCCTCTCGATGGATACGCGGCCAACCCCCGTGGAGGCCGCGAGTTGACGGCTAAGGAACCGTGTGACGACAGCGAGACCGGCGTCAGCCGCCGATGCCGCCGACCGCCGAGGCCTGCTCCTCTTCGGTCATCGAGTAGAGCTTGGTGGTCGCCTCGATCGCCTGGCGGATCTCGTCGAGCACCTTGTTCAGCGCGGACGCGTCGTCGTTCACCCGGGTCTGCATCTGCTGGTAGGCGGTGGCAGCCGCGCCCTTCCAGCTTCCGGAGATCTCCGACACCAGGTTGTTGAGACGCGAGATCTCACCCTGGACCTGAGCGTTGACCTCACCGATGCGGTTCGCGAAGGCCGTCATCTCCTCCGCGGTCGTCTTGAACTGACCAGCCATGATGATCCACCGTCCCCCATGAGACAGACATCGTCCGAACGTCCTGTGGGGAACGTCCGTACGGGCACCACGGTGTGGTGCTCTGTAGCACTGTAACGGCCAAGTGCTGCTCACCCAACACCGGGTAGCGGGTAGTTACCAGACCATGACACTGAACTCCCGCACGGCCGTTGACGGTCCGTCAGGCGTTCTGCGCCTGAACTGCGGTGTTGGTGTTGAGCACCGGCCCGGCGGGCACCAGGTCGGTCCACTTCTTCGACACCTGGACGGCCGTCACGGACTTGTAGCCCAGTCGCGCCTGGGACTCGTTGGCGCTCTTCTTGTCGCCGCCCTGCGGGTCGGCCGGGGCCTGACTGGCCGTCTGGCCGTTGCCGCCGTCGGCGTTGGCGGGCAGCGAGTAGCGCAGTCCGGCGTCGGTGATCAGGAAGTCGCTGCCGGAGCTCGCGGCGGCGTCCGGGGTGAGGGTGTCGCCCTCCATCGCCCGGAACAGTAGGCCGTGACCCGCCGTCACGTGGGCGGTGGAGGCGCCCGGGTTGACCTGCGCCGGGTACTCGGTGTGCGCCCACACCGAGCGCTTGATGTTGCCGTGGTCGTCGTAGCCGTTGAACGTCGAGCAGATCACCGTACGGGCCTTGTCACCGATGTTGACCGCGGGCGACGCCACCTGGGGCAGCTTCTTGTCCACGTCCATCATCGACTTCTCGATCTTCGACTGGAGCCGGTTGTTGTCGGCCGGGCTCATCTCGGCGTAGACCGGCACGGCCTGGTTGTAGGCGACCGCCTCGGCCGGGTCGAGGCGGATCAACTCGGCCTGGAACGGGGTGATCTGGAACAGCTTGTTCAGGCCCACCACGTAGTAGCTGTCCTGGAACTTCAGCAGTCGGCCGACCTTCTCCTCGGCGTCCTGGGACAGGTCCACCGAGGACTTCACCACCTGGGTGCTCTTGAAGTCGGGGATGTCCGGGAAGCCGATCGGCTCGCCGTCCGCCAGGGTGTCCAGCCACTCCTTGGTGACCTGCTGCGGCTTCGAGTCCTGCTTGAACAGCGCCGTCTCCAGCGCCGCCCGCTCACGCTCGGAGGTGTCCAGGCGGCCGACCGCGTGCTTCCTGCCCTGGCCGTCGACCAGGTACACCGAGCCCGGGTGACCGGCCTCCTGGGGTCCCTGGACGAACAACGACTGACCGTCGCCCACCAGCCGGTCGGCCTGGGTGAGCGTCTTGGCCTCGTCGTCCGCGGCGATGAACACCGACTGGCTGACGTTGGCCTGGGTGTTCCCCTCACCGAGCTTGTCGCACACCGACCAGAGCTTGGCCTTGCCCGCGTCGTCCGGCTTGGGCAGCCGGTCCGGGGCGTAGGGGATGCCGATGGTCGCACCGTGGTGCGGGTACTTGTCCAGTACGTCGTCGGCGACGATCTGCACCGGCGCGTCGGCCTGCAGCACCAGCCGCGCCGAGGACATGTTGAGCACCTGGTGCAGGTAGCCGACGCCCTTCTCGTCCTTGAGCATCACGTACCGGGTGGTCGAGGTCTTGCCCTGGAGGATCGCCTTGCCGCTGTCCCACCCGGGCGGGGCGCTCGGCTTGAGCACCCCCCACATGCCGAATCCCGCCACCAGTACGGCCGCCACCACGAAGCTCGGCAGCACCGCGCGGACCGGGCGCGGCGCGTCCTCGTCGTTGCCCCCGCCACTCGGCTGCAGGAAGGCGCCGACCATCCGCTTGCGAGCGAAGGTGTAGGCGTTCAGCTCGTCCCGGCGTGATGCCATGCTCGTCCCCGTCTCCCCTGTACGACCCGTCCCTGCGGGTCTCAACACGCTTGTCCCGTCCGTGAGTCTGCCACCCGGCGGGCACTCGGTGCGGTCAACCCTCTACGATGCGGCAGCAGACGGTGAGTACGGTAACGGGTAGGGTCCGTCGGTCCACCAACCGGGCCGCCGAACGCGCCGTCCGGCCCGACACCCGGGTCGGCACGGGGATCTGACGAGAGATCTGCAGCAGAGAGAGGGCAAATCGGGGGATGCCAAGCCAGTCCGCTCCAGCACGACGCTCCACCTCGCACGGCCGGAGGCCGGACGCCTCGGGCGGACGTCGGGCGCGCACCGCCCCGGCGGCCGTCCCGACCGGCCCGGTCGGGATGAGGCTGCTGCCCAGGCCCGGCCTGCTCGGCCGCCGCCTGGAACTCCAGCAGATCGTCCAACTCGAGGTCGCCGCCGCCCTGGTGGCGGTCGGATGGACGATCAGCACGATGATGGCGATGGTCTTCGCGGTGCCCGCCGCGGTGCTGACCGTGATCGCCCTGCTGCGGCTCGGCGGGCGCACCGCCGGCGACGCGGTGGGCGTCCGCTCCACGTACAACTCCCGCCGCCGGGAAGCGAAGTACAACGTCCCGCCGCCCGGCACCGACCCGGCGCTGGCGCCGGTGATGGAGCTGGAGCCGGCCCTGCGGACGTACACCCACGCGACCGAGACCGACCTCGGCGACGGCCGTCCGCTGCGCCGGGAGACCGGCATGGTCGGCGACGGCACCTTCCTCACCTCGGTGCTGCTGGTGCAGGCCAAGGACCAGCCGCTGCGCCCGAGCCGGGCCGCCTCGCCGCTGCCGCTGGACCTGATCTGCTCGGCGCTGCAGGTCGACGACATCACGCTGGAGTCGGTGCAGCTGGTGCAGCACACCCAGCCCGCGCCGGCGCCGCACCTGCCCGAGCACTCGCTGGCCTCCCGCGGGTACCAGCAGGTGCCCGGCGGTGTGCACACCCCCGGGCTGCGGCTGACCTGGGTCGCGCTGAAGCTCGACCCGGAGCGCGCCGCCACCGCCGTGCTGGCCCGCGGCGGCGGCGAGGAGGGCGCCCGCAAGACCCTGCAGCGGGTCACCGACCAGCTGGCCGGGCGGCTGAACAGCGCCGGCTTCACCGCGACCGTGCTGGACGAGCGGGAGTTGATCGCGGCGCTGGCCATCTCGGTCTGCGCCAACCCGATGGCGGTGGCCGGCCGGCAGGGCTCCGGCGGCGGCGGGGTCGGCGCGCGCCGGGCCCAGGAGTCGGCGAAGTTCTGCCGGATCGACGACCGCTGGCACACCACCTTCTGGGTCTCCAAGTGGCCGACGCTGTCCCGGCCCGGCGGCGGGAACGGCCGGATCGCCGCGCCGGAGCTGGTCAACCAGCTCACCGGCACCCCGGCGTTCGCCTCCACCTTCTCGGTCACCGCCAGCCAGGCACTGGGCGGTTCGGTGGCGCTCAGCGGCCACGTCCGGCTGACCGGCCGCAGCGAGAGCGAGGTCGCGCAGGTGGGCCGCCTGGTGGAGTCCCGCGCCCAGCAGACCGGTACCTCGCTGACCCGCCTCGACCTGGAGCACGCCCCCGGGCTGCTCGCCACGCTGCCCCTGGGAGGGACCGCCTGATGGCCTACCAGACCTACCACGGCCAGTCCCCGCAGCCGGTCGAGCAGTCCCGTACCCCCCGCATCCGCCCGGGCTTCGGCCTGCGCGGCCCGCGCCGGGAGAAGCACGTCCTGCCGGTCGAGGACCTCGCCGCGCTGTCCTTCCCGGTCGGCGACGACGGCGTGGTCATCGGCATGGACCAGCAGCAACAGCCCGCGGTGATGGGCCTGTTCCGGCCGTCCGCGTACGAGGTGGTGCTGGTCGGCGGCATGTGGACGGCGCAGCTGATCGCCCTGCGGGCCGCCGCCACGGGGGCGCGGATCGCGGTGGAGACCGGCCGTCCGCAGGCCTGGGCGCCGATGGCGCAGGCCGCGGGCGGCGGGCAGCCGTGCGTGACGGTCCACCAGGTGGGCCGGCTCGGAGCGCAGGGCGCCTCGGTGGCGTCGCCCGTTCTGGTGGTGCGCGACCTGGGCGCCCGTCCCTCCCGCAGCCGGCTGTCGGCGACGCCGTGGCAGACCACGCTGACCGTGCTGCCGTACCTGGGCCCGAACGCCAACCGGGTGCTGAACGCCGCGGACCTGGTGGGCCTGCAGCGGGTCTCCCCGCAGGAGGCGGAACTGGTCGGGCGGCTGTTCTCGCTGGGCCCCGGCGACATCACCACGCTGCCGACGCTGCCGGACAACGTCACGCTGTGGGCGACCCGGATGCGCCGCCAGTACGTGATGACCAACCAGGGCGAGGCCGAGACCCAGGTCCTGGGCGGCCCGCGCCGCATGGACTGACCGGGTACGGCCCTTTCGGGCCGCACCGAACCGCCGTGAGGTCGGGCACCGCCTTCAGTGCGGGCCCGCTCACGGCCTAGTCTTGTTGCCCGAAGGCAACCGCCGGAGCAGCTTCGGCGAGAACGAGGGAGCCCAAGTGAGCAGCGATCGGGACGGCGTCTACGTCGGCGACAACGCGGCCGAGGACGACGAGGACTGGTCCGACGCGCCGGATTACACTCCCCCGTCCTGGTACACCCAGAGCGCTGCCCCGGGCACCGGTGCGCCCCAGGCCGCGCCACCGCAGCAGCAGGCCGCCCCGCCGCAGGTGCCGCAGCAGCAGGCCGCGCCGCAGCAGGTGCCGCCGACCCCGCCGGTCGCCGAGTCCGCCCCGCAGCCCGCCCCGCCCGTGCCGGACACGGCCCAGCCGCCGGTGCCGCAACCCGTGCCGGACGCCGGGCAGCCGCCGGTGCCGCAGCCGGTCCCGAACGCGGGTCCGCCGGTGCCGCCGCCCGCGGACCCGGCCCAGCCGCCGGTGCCGCAGCCCGTGCCGGAGCAGAACGCCCAGGCGCAGTCCGGCGGCGCGGTGCCGCCGGTGCCGGTGCCGCCCTCCGAGCAGACCGTGCAGCAGGTGCCGCCGCAGCAGCAGCCGTACCCGCAGCAGCAGGCCCCGCAGCCCTACCCCCCGCAGAACCCGCAGCAGCAGCCCTGGCCGCCGCAGCAGCAGCCGTACCCGCAGCAGCAGGCCCCGCAGCCCTACCCCCCGCAGAACCCGCAGCAGCAGCCCTGGCCGCCGCAGCAGCCGGTCGACCCGCGGGCGGGCGGCTGGCCGCCGCCGCAGCAGCAGCAGCCGCAGTACCCGCAGCCCGGTCCGCACAACGCTCCGCAGGCGCCGGCCCAGTTCCAGCAGGGCGGCCCGGGGCCGACCGCGCACGGCGCGGCGCTGGGCTACACCGCCGCGGTGGAGCTCTCCTCGGACCGGCTGCTGCGCGGCCAGCCGAAGGCGCAGAAGCAGCCGCGTTTCCAGTTCGGCGGCAAGGCGGCGCAGGCCGACAAGGCGCAGAAGCTGGAGCTGATCCGGCAGCCGGTGATGTCCTGCTACCGGATCGCGGTGATCAGCCTCAAGGGCGGCGTCGGTAAGACCACGACCACCACCTCGCTGGGCGCGACGCTGGCCAGCGAGCGGCAGGACAAGGTCATCGCGATCGACGCCAACCCGGACGCGGGCACCCTGGGCCGCCGGATCAAGCGGCAGACCGGTGCGACCATCCGCGACCTGGTGACGGCGATCCCGCACATCCGCAGCTACATGGACATCCGTCAGTTCACCTCGCAGGACCCGAACTCGGGCCTGGAGATCGTGGCGAACGACGTCGACCCGGCGGTCTCCACCACCTTCGACGACTCGGACTACCGGCAGGTGATCCAGGCGCTCGGCCAGCACTACCCGATCATCCTGACCGACTCCGGCACCGGCCTGCTGTACTCGGCGATGCGCGGGGTGCTGGACCTGGCGGACCAGCTGATCGTGGTGGCCACGCCCAGCGTGGACGGCGCCAGCAGTGCCTCCACCACGCTGGACTGGCTCTCCGCGCACGGCTACGCGGACCTGGTGCAGCGGTCGATCACGGTGGTCTCCGGGGTGCGCGAGACCAGCAAGATGATCAAGGTCGAGGACATCGTGGCGCACTTCCAGACCCGCTGCCGCGGCGTCGTGGTGGTGCCGTTCGACGAGAGCCTGGCGGCCGGCGCCGAGGTCAACCTGGCGATGATGCGGCCCAAGGTGCGCGAGGCGTACTTCGAGCTGGCGGCGCTGGTCGGCGAGGACATCGCCCGGGCCCAGCACCAGGCCGGCTGGCAGGCCCAGCAGAACTGGCAGCAGCAGCAGCCCCAGCAGCAGCCGTACCCCCCGCAGGGCGGGTACCCGCAGCAGGGCGGCTACCCGGCGCCCGGCCAGCCGTGGCAGCAGCAGCCGCCGCAGCAGTACCCGCAGCAGGGCGGCTACCCGCAGCAGGCCCCGCCGCCCGGCTACGGGTACCCGCCGCCGCAGGAGCAGCCGCCGCCGGGCTACGGCTACCCGCCGCCGCACCAGGGCTGACCGGCACGACGAAGCCGCCCGCGGAGCTCAGGCTCCGCGGGCGGCTTCGTGCTTGACGGTGGATCGGGATCCGACGACGGGTCAGGCCTGGTCGGTGAGTTCGCGGGCGCGCTTCACGTCGTCGGCCATCCGCTCCAGCAGCGCGTCGATGGAGTCGAACTTCTCCATCCCGCGCAGCCAGGCCAGGAAGTCCACGGCGACGTGCTGGCCGTACAGGTCGAGGCCGACCCGGTCGATGGCGTACGCCTCCACGGTGCGGGCGGTGCCGTCGAAGGTCGGGTTGGTGCCGACCGAGATCGCGGCGGGCATCCGCTCGCCGTCGGCGGTCAGCCAGCCCGCGTACACGCCGTCGGCGGGGATCGCCGAGTGCGCGACGGTGTCCACGTTGGCGGTGGGGAAGCCGAGTTCACGTCCGCGCTGGGCGCCGCGGACCACCTCGCCCTCGACCCGGTGCGGACGGCCGAGGATCTCCGCGACGCCGGCCATGTCGCCGGCCGCGACCAGCCGGCGGCACAGGCTGGAGGAGAACGGCTCGCCGTCCCCGGCCGCGCCGCGCACCTGCAGGTCGACCACCTCGACGTCGAAGTCGGCGCTCCGGCCGATCTCGGCGAGCAGCGCGACGTTGCCCGCCGCCTTGTGCCCGAACCGGAAGTTGGGGCCCTCCACCACCGTCTTCGCGCGCAGCGCGTCGACCAGCACCGACTGCACGAAGAACTCCGGCGACTCCTTGGAGAACTCGGCGGTGAACGGCAGCACCAGCACCGCGTCCACCCCGAGCTGCTCGACCAGTTCGGCCCGGCGCGGCTGCGGCGCCAGCAGCGGCGGGTGGCTGCCCGGCCGGACCACCTCGCTCGGGTGCGGGTCGAAGGTGACCACCACGGACTTCGCGCCGAGTGCGCGGGCCCGCTCCACCACCCGGTTGATGATCAACTGGTGGCCGCGGTGGACCCCGTCGAACGATCCGATGGTGACGACGCTGCGTCCCCAGTCCCCCGGGATCTCCTCCAGGCCACGCCAGCGCTGCACCCTGACCGCTCCTTGTTCCTATGGTGTGCACCGCCGGTGCACTCGAACAACCAAACCTGAACCCCTATAGCGTGCCATGCGCCCGCCCCTGCCTAGGCACCGGAAGGCCCCCGGTGTGACCGGTCAGACCGCCGGCCGGTCGATCCACCTGCCGTTCCGCCTCCGCGGCGGCGTACTGCGGGTCCCGGCCGGCCGCGGTGAGCGCCCGCATCCGGGTCAGCCGCGGGCCGTCGGGCGGCGGCGGGGCGTCCGGCGGCCAGTCGGCCAGCAGCCGGGCGAAGCCCGCGTACCGGCCCGCGCAGTGCACCAGCGCGGCGTCCGCGGCGGGCCAGCGCCCGGCGATCCGGCGCAGCAGCTCGTACAGCCGTCCCGGCTGGTACCCGGCGTGCCCGGCGGCCAGCGCGGTCACCACGGCGTCCAGCACCTGCGGGTCGCGCTCGGCGGCCAGCAGGGTGTCCAGCAGCCGTTCCCGGCTCGCGCCCGGCGCGGCCAGCACCGGCGCGAAGTGCGCCCGCGCTGCCGGTTCGGCGGCCAGCACCGCCGACAGCAGCGGGCGGCCGTCCCGGCCCGCGGCCAGCAGCCGGTCCAGGTAGTCGGCGATCTGCCGGGCCCGCTCGGGGCGTTCGCGCAGCAGATCGGCGGCGAACAGCACGCCCGAGCGCACCACCGCCGGGTCCGCCGCCCCGTCCAGCACCCGCAGGCCGTCCCCGACCCGCGCCCCCGGTACCGCCAGCCGTTCCCGCACCGCGGACAGCACCTGAGCGGTGTGCTCCTCCACCAGCTCCCCCAGCACCTGCTCGGTCAGGAACGGGTCGCCCGCCCGGTACGCGGCCAGCGCCGCCTCCAGGTGCTCCGCGCGGCCCTGCGGGTCCCGGACCAGCAGCGCCAGCGCCGCGCCGTGCAGCCCCGGTTCGTCCTCCCGGGCCAGCAGGGTCCGCGCCGCCAGCCGCAGCAGCTTCGCCCCCGACCCGCTGGCGTACGGCGCCGCGCGCAGCGCGTGCACCGCCGCCGCCACGTGCCGCTCCGGGCGCGGGTCGTGGCTCCACCGGTCCACGGCCCGGCACAGCGCCGACGGCTCGCGTTCGGCGAGCCGGCCGAGCAGCCGGTCGGCGCGCGGCTGTGCCACCCCGACCAGAGCCTCCGTCAGTTCGTCCAGCGCCAGCGCCCGGTGCTCGTACAGCAGCTCGTCCGCGAGGTCCGCCACGGCCGGCTCGGGGTGCTCGTACCACCGGCACACCAGCGGCACCACGCGCCGCGGATCGGCCGTGAGCAGCTCCGCGGCCACCGCGCGGAACACCTCGCCGCGGCCCGCCCCCGCCGCGAGGCGGCCCAGCAGGGCCACCCGCTCCGCGGCGGGCAGCGGCAGCCCCGCCCAGAAGGCCGACCCGAACCGCTCGTCCCGCCCGGCCCGCTCCGCCAGCAGCCCCAACAGCTCGTCGTGGACCGCCGGTTCCGGGCTCCCCGCCACGCCCGCGACCAGCAGCCGCCCGGCCCACCAGTCCACCTCCCCGCCCGGCTCCGCCCGCTCCAGCGCCCGCCGGATCCGGTGCAGCCACACGTCCAGCGCGGCCGCCCCCCGCGCCACCCCCACCCGCCGCAGCGCCCCCGCCACCACCCCGACCCGCCCGCGCCCGACGCCCCCGACGCCGCCCTGACGGACGGTCACCTCCGGCGCGGCGACCACACCCGGGGACGGCTCCGGGGACGGCTCCCGCGACTCGCCGACCGGCCCGTCCGCGTCCGCGTCCGCGTCCGGCGGTACGGTCGCGACCCGCCCGTCGGACTCGCCCGCGCTCCCCGCGCCGCCACCGCCCGCCTCCGCTCCCCGCTCGCCGGTCCTCTCGCCGTCCTCCGTCCCCTCCTCCAGTACCAGGCGCAGCGCCGCGTCCAGGTCCAGGTGCAGGCTCTGCAGCCACTCGCCCCACTCCTCGTGGCCCACCCGATGTCCGGCGCCCGCCGGGACCAGCACGCGTTCCTCGCGGACCGCCCGCGCCCAGCCGCCCGCCGCCGGGAACAGGCGGTCGAACTCCTCTGCGGGCAGCGCCCCGTCGCCCGCGCCGAGCATCAGCCGGGCGGCCTCGTGCAGGCGGCCCGCGGCGACCGCCGCGAGTCGCCGGACCTGGCGGGGGTCGGCGCCGGGTGGCACGGGGTCGCCGCGGCGGTGGCGGCGCTGGCCGCCGGGGGTGAGCGCGACCCGGCGGGCGATCGCCAGGCAGGCCAGGTCCAGCCAGCCGCCGAAGAGTTCGGGCCGGTCGGCGACCGGGCCGCGGGCGCCGGCGGTGCGCAGGTCGCCGGCCAGCCGCAGCGCCAGCGGGTGGCCGCGGTCCGCGTCGGCCAGGTAGTCCTCCGGCAGGCCGTAGCGGCGTCCGGCGCGGGTCGCCGCGTCGTCGGTGAGCGGGCCGAGCCACAGCGCCCGGGCGGCGGTGCGCCAGGGGCCGAGTTGGTCCCAGCCGTCCGGCCGGCAGGCGACCAGGGCGCGGGTGCGGTTCTCGCCCAGCCAGTCCAGTCCGGCGGCCAGCCAGCGCGCCGAGAGCGCGAGCGGCGCCTCCTCCGGCCCGTCCAGGATCACCAGCAGCGACCGCCCGGCTTCCGCGCAGAGTTCGGCGAGCTCGCCGGGTTCGACCGCGGGTACGCCCAGGACGCCCGCCGCGACGGCGAGTTGGCGGCGCAGCGTGTCGCCGAGCGAGCGGTCCCCGGCGGCCAGGTCGGCGCCCCGCAGCCAGACCGTCGGCAGCGGGTGCGGCCCGCCCGCGCGGCGGACGGCGAGCGCGGCGAGTTCGGTGGTGCGGCCGCTGCCGCTGTCGCCGAGCAGCGCGGTCAGGGTGTCCTGCGGCTCCTCGCCGCTCAGGCCGTCCGGGCGGTCGACCCGGTCCGCGGCGAGGTCGGCGATCCGCCCGGGCCCGGCCACCGCGCGCTCCAGCTGGACGGCGGCCAGCCGCAGCGCCCCGCCCAGGTTGAGTGCCCGCCCGAAGGCCGGCGCCGCGGCCGCGTTGCGCACCAGCAGCCTCCCCAGCAGCACGCCGTCCGACTCCCCGCCGTCCGACTCCCCGCCACCTGACTGATCGTCATCACGCGCTCCCGGGCGCGGCCCCGCGTCCTGCCGGCTCAGCGGGACGGCCGCCACTCCGCGCCCTCCGGCCACCATCCGCGCCCGGGGGGCGATGACGGCGAACACCGCCCCGGTCTCGGCGTCCAGCACCGGCGCCCCGGCGGGCGGCGTCACGGGCAGGTCGAGCAGCAGCACCCCGGGGACGGGGCGGGCCGCGGCGCCGTCGCCGAAGGCGCCGGTCTCCCGGCCGCCGACGCTGCCCTGGACCAGGACCGGCGCGCCGTCCTCCCAGCGCTGGTGCGCCACCGCCACCTGCCGGGCGGAGGTGTCGCGTGCGATCGGGAGGGCAGGGCCCGGGACCCCGCCGACGGCGGCCGTGCGCAGCAGCGCGAGGCCCCGCGCGGGCAGCAGGTCGACGCTCTCCGGGCCGAGCACCCGGGACTGGCCGCCGGGCGTGTGCAGGACCACCCTGGGCAGTCCGGCCACCGCCTCGTGCGCGGTGACCACGGTGCCGTGCCGATCGGCGACGAACCCCAGCCCGCACAGCCGCCCGTGCAGGTCCCGGATGCGCAGCAGCGCCTGCGTCGGGTCCACCGCGAAGCCGTCGCCCATCCGCCCAGTCCTCCCGCAGGGCCGCGCGCGGGCCCTCCCGGAGCCGCGTACGGCCGCCGTACACGCCGCGGTCAGCTTGCCCCCCACCGCCCCCACGGCACCTCGCACGCCCCATTCACCACACCCGTTCACCTCGCGCGCCCCTGCCCGGCCGCCACGAGCCGTCCGGACGCCCGGTGCGCCCGGACGGGCGGGCGGCCCTGACGACCCGTCGGCGCGAAGGGCCGGACGCCGACGAACGGCTGCCGACACTCCCCGACACCCGACGGCCCGCGTGCGGGCCCGGTCCAGCGCCACCCCCGCGCAATCCGCTCGCCCGGCCCGCACCGCCCTGCCAGACTCGACCGCCATGGACGTACGCCTGGAACCCTGGTCCGACGCCCACCTCGACCTGCTGCTCCGCATCAACACCCCGCTGATGCGCCGGCACGTCGGCGGCCCGGAGACCCCCGCGCAGGTGCGGGAGCGGCACCGCCGCTACCTCGGACTCCCGGCGCTCGGCGGCACGATGTTCGCGGTCCTCGCCGATGGCGCCGAGGCCGGGTCGATCGCCTACCACCGGCGCGAGTGGCAGGGCGCGGAGATCTACGAGACCGGCTGGAACGTGCTGCCCGACTTCCAGGGCCGCGGAGTGGCCCTGGCCGCCGGTCGCGCCCTGCTCGCCGAGCTGCGCGCCGCCGTCGCGGCGGACCCGGCCGCGCCGGGCGTGCTGCACGCCTTCCCCGCCGTCGACAACGCCCCGTCCAACGCCCTCTGCGCCCGCCTGGACTTCGACAACGCCGGCCCCTGCGCGTTCGAGTACCCGCGGGGTTCGGGCCGGTTCCTGCACAGCAACGACTGGCGCCTGCCGCTGCGACCCGAAAGCTGACAGACCGAGCGCTGACGGACCGGGAGCTAACGGACCGGGAGCTAACGGACCGAGCGCTGGCAGACCGAGCGCTGGCGGACCGAGCGCTGACGGACCGTCAGCCGACGAAGACCGCGACCGGCTTGGCCTTGCCCTCGCTCTCCTCGATCAGCGCGAGGAACTTCCCGTCCGGGTCGAAGACCGCGATCGGGCCGTCCACGCCGAGGCCGGGGGCGGCCAGCCGCATGCCGTTGGAGAGCAGCCGGGCCTGCTCGGCGTCGACGTCCCAGCGCGGGAAGGCGGCCGCCGCGGCCTCGGCGATCGGCAGCACCTCGAGCTTCTCCTCCAGCTGCTCCAGGGTGCGCGCCGACTCGACCGAGTACGGCCCCACCTTGGTGCGCCGCAGCGCGGTCAGGTGGCCGCCGACGCCGAGCGCCGCGCCCAGGTCCCGGGCCAGCGCCCGGATGTACGTGCCGGAGGAGCACTCCACGGTGACGTCCAGGTCGAGCACCGGGGTGCCGTCCTCGGCGACCGCGGCCCGCGACTCGTGCACCGTGAAGGAGTACACCGTGGTCGGCCGCGCGGCCAGCTCGAAGTCCTCGCCCTCGCGCACCCGCGCGTACGACCGCTTCCCGTCGATCTTGATCGCGCTGACCTTCGACGGCACCTGCATGATCTCGCCGGTGAGCGCCGCGATCCCGTCGTCGACCGCCTCCCGCGACACCCCGTCGGCGGGGGTCGAGGCGGTGACCTCGCCCTCGCGGTCGTCGGTGACCGTGGTCTGGCCGAGCCGGACGGTCGCCTCGTAGGTCTTGGCGGTGAGCATCAGGTGGCCGAGCAGCCGGGTGGCCCGCTCGACGCCGATCACCAGCACGCCGGTCGCCATCGGGTCGAGGGTGCCGGCGTGGCCGACCTTCCGGGTACCGGCCAGCCAGCGGAGCTTGGCGACCACCCCGTGCGAGGTGATGCCCTCCGGCTTGTCGACGATGACCAGCCCGTCCGGGCCCGTCCCTTTACGCTTCATCGCTTCATTCCCGTTCCACCGCCCGTGCGGCCCGACCGGCCGAACCGCACGAGCCTAGCGCGCACGCCGCACCGCCCGTGCCGCCCGCGACCCGGACCGGCCCGGGCTACGCCTGCGGCGCCGCCTCGGCGAGCGCCACCCGGAACCGCTCCACGGTCTCCTCGACGCCGTCCCGGGTACTGAACCCGGCCGCGTACACGTGCCCGCCGCCACCGAGCCGGGCACACGCCGCGGCGACGTCCACCGCGCCCTTGGAACGGCAGGAGCCACGCAGCGTGCCGTCCGGGTCCTGCTTGAGCACCAGCGCCACCTCCGCCTCGGCGGGGCGCCGCAGCACGTCGATCAGGCCCTCGATCTCCTCCACCGTGACGCCGAACAGCGCCAGGTCCTGGTACGGCACCCAGGTCCACACCAGCCCGCGCCCGCCGGCCTCCTCCGGTTCGAAGGCGGCCCGCTCCAGCGCCCCGGCCAGCACCTTGAGGTAGCCGAACGAGGAGGTGTCCCAGAGCTGACGGGAGATCAGGTCGTGCCGGATCCCGGTGGCCAGCATCCGCCCGGCCATCTCGTGGGTGGCGGGCGTGGTCGCCCGGTACTTGAACGAGCCGGTGTCGGTGGCGATGCCGGTGTACAGGCAGGCGGCGATCTCCTGGTCCAGCGGGACCCGCAGCCGACGCAGCAGCTCGTCGACCAGCACCGCGGTGGCCGGCGCACCGGGGTCGATCAGCCGGACGGTGCCGAAGCCGGGGTTGGAGGCGTGGTGGTCGAAGACCACCAGCGCGCCGGCCGCGAAGGCCTTGTCGCGCAGCAGCCCGAGCCGCTCCTCCGAGGCGGCGTCGAAGCCGAGCACCAGCTCGGGCCGGTCGGGCACCGCGGCGGCCGGCACGATCAGCTCCTGCCCGGGCAGGAAGGACAGCGACTCGGGGATCACCTGCGGGTCGTCGCCGAACGACACCCGCACCCGCTTCCCCAGGCCCCGCAGCGCCAGCCCGGCGGCCAGCGCCGAACCGAGCGCGTCGCCGTCCGGGCAGATGTGGCAGACCAGGTCGATCTCCTCGGCCCGCGCGATCAGGGCCAGCGCGCGCTGCCACTCCGGCTCGAACGCGCTCGGCGCGGCCGCGCCCGGCTCCGGTTCGGATTCGGGCGATGACTCGCTGCGAGGCCCCGGAAGCACCGCGAGGGCGGTCTCCACCTCAACGGTGGAGACCGCCCTCGCGGCGCCGGACCCGGCCGGCTCCCCGGCCATGGTCACTCGTCCTCGTCGGCGTCGCGCTCGGCGCCCGGCGTCCGGTACGGGTCGGACTCGCCGGCGAACGTCGCCCCGGCGGCGGCCGTGCGGACCGCGGCGTCGGACAGCCGCGCCTTGTCCAGCAGGTCGTCGATGTTCCGGGCGTTGTCCGGCAGCGCGTCCGCGACGAAGGTCAGCGTCGGGGTGAAGCGCACCCCGGTCTGCTTGCCGACCTCCGAGCGCAGGATGCCCTTGGCGCTCTCCAGCGCCGCGGCGCTGGACTCCCGCTCGGTCTCGTCGCCGTAGACGGTGTAGAAGACGGTGGCCTCGCGCAGGTCACCGGTCACCCGTGCGTCGGTGATGGTGACGTACCCGAGTCGCGGGTCCTTGATCCGGCGTTGCAGGGTCTCCGCCACGACCACCTGGATGCGGTCGGCGAGCTTGCGCGCCCGTGCGGTGTCGGTCACTGTGCCTCCTCGTGCAGTAGGCGCGGTACCCGGGTCATGACCTCACCCGGTGGGGCCCACTCCCCAACGTACCCGCCCGCGCCCAGCCTTGTGGGCGCTCTCGGTCCTGTTGCGGGTGTGATGGTGCTGACTCCCGCAGGTCAGTCGTCGTCGTGGTGGAAGCGCCTCCGTGCGGAGAGCAGCATCACCTCGGGGCGGCCGGCGACGAGCCGCTCACAGCTGTCCAGGATCTCGGTGACGTACCCGGCGTCGCCGGACACCACCGCACAGCCGATCTCGGCCCTGCGGTGCAGATCCTGGTTCCCGACTTCCGCTGCGCACACGCTGTACTTGCGCTGCAGCTCGGCCACGATGGGCCGCACGATCGAGCGCTTCTCCTTCAACGAGTGAACGTCGCCGAGGAGCAGGTCGAAGGTGAGAGTTCCTACGAACATGCGTGACAGGCCTGGCCGGCCTGGGGGCCTAGAAGGATTCCCGACTGGCAGGAACCCTAACAGCGCGGCCGGGGCCGGTCGACGGGATAATCCCGCCGACCGACCCCGCCTGATCAGCCGTTACGCGCGCGGCTTCTCCCGCATCTCGTAGGTCTCGATGACATCGTCGACCTTGATGTCGTTGAACGAGCCCAGGGTGACACCGGCCTCGAAGCCCTCGCGGACCTCGGTCGCGTCGTCCTTGAACCGTCGCAGACCCTCGATGTTGAGGTTCTCCGCCACGACCTTGCCGTCGCGCAGCAGGCGCGCCTTGGTGTTGCGGCGGATGATGCCCTCGCGGACGAGCACACCGGCGATGTTGCCGAACTTGGAGGAGCGGAACACCTCGCGGATCTCCGCGGAGCCGAGGCGCACCTCCTCGTACTCCGGCTTGAGCAGGCCCTTGAGCGCGGCCTCGATCTCCTCGATCGCCTGGTAGATGACCGAGTAGTACCGGATGTCGACGCCCTCGCGCTCGGCCGCGGTACGCGCACGGCCTTCGGCGCGCACGTTGAAGCCGATGATGATGGCGTCCGAGCCCATCGCCAGGTCCACGTCGGACTCGGTGATGGCACCCACACCGCGGTGCAGGACCCGGAGCTCGACCTCCTCGCCCACGTCGAGCTTGACGAGGGCGTCCTCGAGGGCTTCGACGGAACCGGAGACGTCACCCTTGATGATGAGGTTGAGCTTCTCGATGTTGCCGGCGGCCAGCGCGGCCTCGAAGCCCTCCAGCGACACGCGGACGCGGCGCTGGGCCATCGAGGCGTTGCGGTCGCGGGCGGCGCGCTTCTCGGCGATCTGACGGGCGGTGCGGTCCTCGTCGACGACGATGAAGCTGTCGCCGGCGCGCGGCACCGAGGTCAGACCGAGCAGCAGCACCGGACGGGACGGGCCGGCCTCGGTGAGGCTGTTGCCGTTCTCGTCCAGCATCGCGCGGACGCGGCCGTAGGAGTCGCCGACCACGATCGAGTCGCCGACCCGCAGGGTGCCGCGCTGGACGAGCAGCGTCGCCATGGCGCCGCGGCCCTTGTCCAGGTGCGCCTCGATCGCGATGCCCTGCGCGTCCTGCTCCGGGTTGGCCCGGAGGTCGAGCGAGGCGTCCGCGGTCAGGACCACGGCCTCCAGCAGTTCCTCGATGTTGAGGCCCTGGCGGGCGGAGATGTCGACGAACATGGTGTCGCCGCCGTACTCCTCGGCCACCAGACCGAACTCGGTCAGCTGACCGCGGACCTTGGTCGGGTCAGCGCCCTCGACGTCGATCTTGTTGACCGCGACCACGATCGGCACACCCGCGGCCTTGGCGTGGTTGAGCGCCTCGACCGTCTGCGGCATGACACCGTCGTTGGCCGCGACCACCAGGATCGCGATGTCGGTGGACTTGGCACCACGGGCACGCATGGCGGAGAACGCCTCGTGACCCGGGGTGTCGAGGAAGGTGATCGGGCGCTGCTCGCCGTTCACCTCGGTGACCACCTGGTAGGCACCGATGTGCTGGGTGATGCCGCCGGCCTCGCCCGCGACCACGTTGGTCTTGCGGATCGCGTCCAGCAGTCGGGTCTTACCGTGGTCGACGTGACCCATGACGGTCACCACCGGCGGACGCGGGGCGAGCATCTCCTCGTCGCCCTCGTCGACGCCGAAGTCGATGTCGAACGACTCCAGCAGCTCACGGTCCTCGTCGTCCCGGCTGACGATCTCCAGCACGAAGCCCATCTCGTCCGCCAGCAGCTGCAGCGTGGCGTCGGAGACCGACTGGGTGGCGGTGACCATCTCACCGAGGTTGAACATCACCGAGACGAGCGCGGCCGGGTTGGCGTTGATCTTCTCCGCGAAGTCCGTCAGCGACGCACCGCGCGACAGGCGAACGGTCGAACCGTTGCCGCGCGGCAGCATCACACCGCCGACGGACGGGGCCTGCATGGCCTCGTACTCCTGGCGCTTCGCACGCTTCGACTTGCGACCGCGCGCCGGACGGCCGCCGGGGCCGCGACCGAACGCACCCTGCGTGCCACCACGGGCACCCGGGCCACCGGGACGACCGCCGAAGCCGCCGCCACCACCGGGACGGCCACCGCCGCCACCGAAGCCACCGCCGCCGCCGGCACCCGCGCCACCCGGACGCGGACCGCCGAAGCCGCCGCCACCGGCCGGACGCGAGCCCGGACCGGCCGGACGGCCCTGGAAGCCGGGACGAGCGCCACCCGGAGCACCCGGACGGGCACCCGGGCCACCGCCCGGACGCGGACCCGGACGCGGGCCCGGACCGGCCGGACGCTGCGGCATCATGCCGGGGTTCGGACGGGGCATGCCGGACGGGCTCGGAGCACCCGGGCGCGGACCGGCCGGACGGGGCATCCCGTCGGGACGCGGCGCGCCGGCGCCGGGAGCACCACCGGGACGCGGG
>NZ_JBSFXE010000039.1:0-34699 GCF_053595195.1 Kitasatospora sp. NPDC002522 | reverse complement strand
GGGCGCCGCCACCGGGACGGGGACCGCGCTCACCGGCCGGGGCACCGCCCGGACGGGGACCACGCTCGCCACCCGGAGCACCACCCGGACGCGGAGCACCGGGACGCGGGGCGCCGCCACCGGGACGGGGACCGCGCTCACCGGCCGGGGCACCGCCCGGACGGGGACCACGCTCGCCACCCGGAGCACCACCCGGACGCGGACCGCGCTCGCCGGCCGGAGCACCGGCCGGACGCGGAGCGCCCGGACGGGCCATGCCGGAGGCACCGCTGGAGGTGAAGGGGTTGTTGCCCGGACGCGGGCCGGCCGGACGCGGGCCCGGACGGGCCGCGGGGTTGGCCGGGGCCGGCCGCTGGGCGGCCGCCGGACGCGCCGGGGCCTCGCCGGCCGGAGCCGGGGAGGAGAACTCGGCCGCCGGGGCGGGGGCCGCCGCCGGAGCCGGGGTGGCCGGACGCGGACCCGGGGTGGGCGCGCCGGGCCGCGGCGCGGCACCGCCGCCCGCGGGGCCTGCGGCCGGAGTCGGACGGGGGCCCGGCGTCACACTCGGACGCGGGCCGGGGGAGGGCGCACCCGGCTTGGGTGCGGCCGCACCGGCGCTGCCGCCGGACGGCTGGGGCGCCGCGGGCTTCCGCGGGCCAGGCTTCGCGGAGGACCCACCGCCGGACGGCGGGGTCGCTCCCAAAGCGTCAGTCAACTTGCGCACGACCGGCGCCTCGATCGTCGAGGACGCAGACCGCACGAACTCGCCGAGCTCGGTGAGCTTGGCCAGCACGGCCTTGCTCTCCAAGCCAAGCTCCTTGGCGAGTTCGTATACCCGGACCTTAGCCACTTCGCTCCTGTCTATGAGTCCGGGGTGTCGTCCGCCGGACCGTCGCTACTTCATGGGCGTACTCATCGCGTACTCATCGAGTGCTCATCGCAATCTCGACCTACTTCCATCTCGCGAGGTACCTGACTGTGCGCACGGCGGCGCATACCGCTGCCGTGCGCTGGTGCATGTTGCCGGGCGGAGCCCGTCAGGGGGCCGACCGGCCGACGGCCGGAGGCGCCCCCGCCTCGACGTACTCCCGCAGCTCACCGGGCTCGAGCACTCCCTGGACCCGGAGGGCCCTGGGGAACGCCCGGCGGCGTACCGCGAGGTCGAGGCAGTTCGGGTCGGGGTGCAGATACGCGCCTCGTCCCGGCAGTGTGCCGCGGGGGTCGGGGACGCATTCGCCCTCACCCGCCACGACACGCAGCAGCTCGTGCTTGGCCGCCCGCTTGCGGCAGCCCACGCAGGTGCGTTCAGGGCGTGCGCGGACATGCGTCCGGCCAGACACGTTCAAGTCTACCCCTCCGAAGGGCCTCGCTGCCGCCGAGTAGATCTCCGGAGGCTCATGACAACGCTTGCTACTGGGGCGTCGATTCCCCGGCCGGGGCCTCGGTGTCCGGACGGATGTCGATCCGCCATCCGGTGAGCCGGGCGGCCAAGCGGGCGTTCTGGCCCTCCTTGCCGATGGCCAGCGACAACTGGTAGTCCGGCACGATCACCCGGGCGGAGCGCTGCGCGCGGTCCACGATCTCCACCTTCGTCACCCGCGCGGGGGACAGGGCGGCGGCGACCATCTCGGCCGGGTCCTCCGACCAGTCGACGATGTCGATCTTCTCGCCGTGCAGCTCGGCCATCACCGACCGCACCCGCATGCCGTTCGGGCCGATGCAGGCGCCCTTGGCGTTCAGGCCCGACTTGCGCGACCATACCGCGATCTTGGTGCGGTGGCCGGCCTCACGGGCGATCGCGGCGATCTCCACCGAGCCGTCCGCGATCTCCGGGACCTCCAGCGCGAACAGCCGCTTCACCAGGTTCGGGTGGGTCCGCGACAGCGTCACCGACGGGCCGCGCACACCGCGGCGCACGCCCACCACGTAGCACTTCAGGCGGGTGCCGTGCCGGTAGTCCTCGCCCGGGACCTGCTCCTGCGGGGGCAGGATGGCCTCCAGCTTGCCGATGTCGACCAGCACGCTCTTCGGGTCGTTGCCCTGCTGGACGACACCGGTGACGATGTCGCCCTCCTTGCCGGCGTACTCACCGAAGGTCTGGTCGTCCGCGGCGTCCCGCAGCCGCTGCAGGATGACCTGCTTGGCGGTGGACGCGGCGATCCGGCCGAAGCCGCTCGGGGTGTCGTCGAACTCCTTCGGCTCGACGCCCTCCTCCAGCTCCGACGCGTCCTCCAGGGCCCACACCGTCACGTGGCCGGTCTTGCGGTTCAGCTCCACCCGCGCCCGGCGGCGCGAGCCCTCGGTGCGGTGGTACGCGATGAGGAGGGCCGACTCGATCGACTCGACCAGCAGGTCGAACGGTACGCCCTTCTCGGTGACCAGCCCGCGCAGGGCACTCATGTCGATGTCCACGATTACGCCTCCTCTTCCTCGTCGTCCGTGTCCGCGATGTCAGCGGCGGCGTCGAGCAGTTCCTCGTCCTTGCGGTTGAACTCGACCTGCACCCGGGCCCGCGCGATCTCCGCGAACTCCAGTCGGCGCTCCTTGGGGCGGCCGCGCCCCTTGACCGGCTGCACCTCGACCAGCGCGCCGTCCTCGTCGCTCTCCAGCACCCGCGCGGTCAGTTCCGCGCCGTCCGCCAGCTTGATCGCCGCCAGTCGCCCGGTGGCGCGCCGCCAGTGCCGCGGCTCGGTCAGCGGGCGCTCGGCGCCCGGCGAGCCGACCTCCAGCAGGTAGGGCGCGTCACCCATCAGGTTGGATTCGTCGAGTGCCTGGCTGACCAGCCGGGAGAACTCGGCGATCGCGTCCAGGTCGACACCGCCGTCGGCGTCCACGTCGATCTGCACCTGGCGGCGGCTGCCGGCCTGGGCGATCACGACCTCCTCGAGGTCCAGCCCGGCTTCGGCGGCCAGCGGCTCCAACAATGCGCGCAGCCGGTCGGTGGGGGTGGTGCTCATCCGGGTGACTCCTCGGCCGCGTCTGCTGTTGTCAGGAGGTGCTAACTCATCGCGAAGCCTATCCGGTCAACCCCCGAACCCACGATTCCGACCCGAGCGCCGCCACGCCCCCGGCACCCCGCTGCGAGCAACGTCACAGCCGCCGGATAGCGTCCGAGATCCCTCCGGAGCCCACCGGCGTCCGGTAAAGATTCTCCCGACGGGAGCGGTACCGGCTCCCACGACCACGTTGGAGCGCTGATGCCCTCGCCCACCCGGCGGACCTTCCTGGCCCTCGGGGCGTTCACCGGCCTCCAACTGGTCTGCGGCTGCACCGACGACCACCAGGGCACCGCGCAGCAGCGCGCCGAGGACGCCGACCGCCCGCTGAGACTGCGTCAACTCGCCGCCACCGACGCCCTGCTGGCGGGTTACGACAGCCTCCTGGCCACCTCCCCCGCCAACGCCGACCGGCTGACCGACCTGCGCGAGGACGTGGCCCAGCACCGCACCGCCCTCGCGCAGTCGCTGCCGGCCTCCTCGGGCTCCCCGTCCGCCTCGGTCTCCGGCTCCGGTTCCGCCTCGGCGTCCGCGGGCGCGATCCGCAGCGTCGCCGAGCTGGCGGCGGCCGAACGGCAGACCGTGGGCATCCGACTCGGCGACCTCGCCGCGGCCTCCCCCGCGCTCGCCAAGGTGCTCGCCGCCGTCGCCGCGTCCGGCGCCGCCCACGCGGCCACCCTCGGCGACACCACCCCCATCACCCTCCCCACCGGCGCCTCCGCCTCCCCGTCGGCGTCCGTCTCCGCCTCCGCTGCCACCTCCGCCTCCGCTGCTGCGGGGACCGAGAGTGCCAAGCCCAGCGCGATGCCCACGGGCGACGCCGACGCCCTGCAGGCCGTGCTGGCCGCGGAGCACGCCGCCGTCTACGGCTACGGCGTGGTCGGCGCCTTCCTCCCGACCGGACCCCAGCGCGAGGACGGCCGCACCGCGTACACCGCGCACCAGGCCCGCCGCGACGCCTGGCAGCGCCTGCTCGCCACCTCCGGTGTCTCCCCCACCGCCGCCGCCCCCGGCTACCGCCTCCCCTTCGCCGTGAAGGACGCCGCGACCGCCGGCCAGCTCGCCGCCTACCTCGAGGTCCAACTCACCGCCGCCTACGCCGACCTCGCCGCCGCCGGCCCCACCCTCCGCATGGACGGCGCCACCGCCCTCCGCGAGTGCGCCCTCCGCGCCACCCACTGGGGCGCAGACCTCCCCGCCCTCCCCGGCCTCACCCCCACCGAACCCACCCCCACCGCCTCCGGCGCCGCCCCCAGCCTCTAGGCAAGCCGTCCAGTTGCACTATCCAGGGGCCCGGGGAACGGCGGGAGTGCGTGGCGGCGAGGGTTCCAGGGCGCTGCAAGGTCTCGGCGCATAGAGGTCTCCAAGACGTACAGCCGCCCTAAGACCACCAGACACTCGCCTCGCAGTTCCCCGAGCCCCTGGATAGTGCAAGTTCCCCGAGCTCATGAGGTTTATGACCCACAATGAGCAGCATGTCCGCACAGCCCACCCCGTTCCCCGTGCCCGAGCGTCTCGTGGAGGCCGTCCGTCTCGAACAGGACCCGGCCGCGGCCGGGTGGCTGGCCGCGTTGCCCGGTGGCTTCGCCGATCGACTGGCGGCGTGGGGGCTGGTGTTGGAGCGGGTCGCGGAGCCCGGTGGGCGGGGGAGCCTGGTGGGGTACGTGCACCGGGAGGACGATCTGGCGCCGGCGGTGCTGAAGGCCGTCCGGCCCGCGCCCGAGCGCTCGCAGGAGGCCGCGGCACTGCGGCAGTGGGCGGGTCGCGGGGCGGCACTGCTGCTGGACGAGGACCACGCGGCGGGCATGCTCCTGCTGGAGCGCCTGCACGGCGACATCCCGTTGCGCTCGCTCGCCGAGGCGAAGGCGATGCTGGAGGCGACCAGCCTGCTGCAGCGGCTCTGGGTGGAGCCGGCCCCGGGCCACGCGTTCGCCTCGCTCGCCGACCGGGCCGCCGCAGCGGCCTCGCGGATCGCCGAACACCGCGCGCTGCCGGGCGCGGTGGACGCGGCGCCGCTGGTCGACGAGGCCTTGGAGGCGCTCGCGCTGGCGTCGGACGGCGGGGGGTGGCTGCTGCACGGGGACTTCCACCACGGGCGGGTGCTGGCCGCCGACCGGGCGCCCTGGCTGGCCGTCAGTCCCCGTCCGCTGGTGGGTGATCGGGCCTACGACCTGGCCCGGCTGGTGCTGGACCGGTTGGACACCCTGGCCGCCTCGCCGGGGCCGCGCGGGGCGGCCAGGCGTCGGCTGCAGCAGCTGTCCGAGGCGGTGGACCTGCCCGCCGACCGGGTCCGGGCCTGGACCCTGCTGCGGGCGGTGGACACCGCGCTGGCGGCGCTGGCGGCGGGGGACGACGCGACCGCCGAGCTCCATCTGGAGTTCGCGGCCTGGCTGTGAAGCCGGGGCACGGCGCTGCGCGCCGCCGCAAGTAGTAACGTCCCGGTCATGGAGCAGCTCACCGAGGTGACGATCGAGGCCATCGACCTGGCGGCGTGGGCGCCGGCCGTGCTGGAGGTCCAGGCGGTCGCCTTCGGGCTGCTGCCCGAGGAGGTCGCGGTGCGGCTGCCGATCGTCGGCCGGCACGCGCTGCAGCCGGGGGTGATCGCGCTGGGCGCGATGGCCGACGGCGAACTGGTCGGCTTCGGCTACGGGATGCCCAACCAGCGCGAGCACTGGTGGTCGACGGTGATCGAGCCGTACCTGGCGGCGCGCGGCCACGAGCACTGGCTGGACGGGGTGTTCGCCATCACCGAGCTGCACGTGCTGCCGCGCTACCAGGGCCACGGGGTGGGCACCCGGCTGATCCGCACCCTGTGCGAGCGCTCCGGGCGGGACCGTTCCATCCTTTCCGCGATCGACGCGGAGACCCCGGCCCGCCGGCTGTACCGCGCGCTCGGCTACCAGGACCTGGCGCGCGCGGTGCGCTTCCCGAACACGCTGCGCCCGTACGCGGTGATGGGCGCGCACCTGCCGCTGCGCGACCCCGCGGCGCGGGGCTGACCGGCCGTCAGAACAGCACGCTCATGAACGCGCCGACCTCGCGGAAGCCGACCCGGCGGTAGGCGGCGCGGGCGCGGATGTTGAAGTCGTTGACGTAGAGCGAGACCACGGGGGCGACCTCGGCGAGCGCGGTGTTGACCACGGCGGCCATGCCGGTCTCGGACAGGCCGCGGCCGCGGTGCTCGGGGGCGACCCAGACGCCCTGGATCTGGCAGGCCCCGGCGGTGACGGCGCCGATCTCGGCCTTGAAGACCACCTTGCCGTGCTCGTCGAAGCGGGCGAAGGACCGGCCGGTGGAGACCAGTTCGGCGACCCGGGCCTGGTAGAGGAGTCCGCCGTCGCCGGCCAGCGGGGAGATGCCGACCTCCTCGGTGAACATCGCCACGCAGGCGGGCATCAGCGCCTCGATCTCGCCGCGGTGCACCCGGCGCACCAGCGGGTCGGGCCCGACCTCGGTGACGGGGGTGGCGGTGGCCATCAGCGGCTGGTGGCCGCGGACCTCGCGGGCCGGGCCCCAGGCGCGCTCCAGCAGCGCCCACAGGGCGGCGGTGGATTCGGCGGGGCCGACGATGGAGGAGCAGCGGCGGCCCTGGCGGCGGGCGCGTTCGGCGAAGGCGCGGACGGCCTCCGGTCCGGCGTTGACCGGGACCAGGTTGGCGCCGGCGTAGCAGAGCGCGTCGAGCCGGCCGTCCGCGTCGTGCCAGCCCCACATCTCGCCGCCGAGCCGCCACGGGTCGAGGCCGACGGCTTCGACCCGGGTGGCGACGAAGGCGTTGGCGACCGGGTCGCGGTGCAGGATCTCCAGCGCCTCGTCCAGGTCCGGGGCCTCCAGCACGCGCGTGGCGGCCAGCGCCCGGGCGACCTGGAACGGGCCGGGCAGCATCACACCTCGGTCGAGCACGTCGGCACCTCTCAACGGTTGCGGGGCCGCCCGCTGTGGGCGGCCCCGCCGGGGGACTTCAGGCCGTCACTCGGCGGCCACGACGACGGGGGCGCCGGACTCGACACCCTCCTCCTGCATCTGCTCGGCCAGCTTGAGGGCCTCCTCGATCAGGGTCTCGACGATCTTCGACTCGGGCACGGTCTTGATCACCTCGCCCTTCACGAAGATCTGGCCCTTGCCGTTGCCGGAGGCGACGCCGAGGTCGGCCTCGCGGGCCTCGCCCGGGCCGTTGACGACGCAGCCCATGACGGCGACCCGAAGCGGCACCTCCATGCCCTCCAGGCCGGCGGTGACCTCCTCGGCGAGCTTGTAGACGTCCACCTGGGCGCGGCCGCAGGACGGGCAGGAGACGATCTCCAGGCCGCGCTGGCGCAGGCCGAGCGACTCCAGGATCTGGTTGCCGACCTTGATCTCCTCGGCGGGCGGGGCGGAGAGCGAGACCCGGATGGTGTCGCCGATGCCCTCGGCGAGCAGCGCGCCGAACGCCACCGCGGACTTGATGGTGCCCTGGAACGCGGGGCCGGCCTCGGTGACGCCGAGGTGCAGCGGGTAGTCGCAGGCGGCGGCGAGCTGGCGGTAGGCGTTGATCATCACGACCGGGTCGTTGTGCTTGACCGAGATCTTGATGTCACGGAAGTCGTGCTCCTCGAACAGCGAGCACTCCCACAGCGCGGACTCCACCAGCGCCTCGGGGGTGGCCCGGCCGTACTTCTCCAGCAGCCGCTTGTCGAGCGAGCCCGCGTTGACGCCGATCCGGATCGGCACGCCCGCGTCCTTCGCGGCCTTGGCGATCTCGCCGACCTTGTCGTCGAAGGCCTTGATGTTGCCCGGGTTGACGCGCACCGCGGCGCAGCCGGCGTCGATCGCGGCGAACACGTACTTGGGCTGGAAGTGGATGTCGGCGATCACCGGGATCTGCGACTTCCGGGCGATGATCGGCAGCGCGTCGGCGTCGTCCTGCGAGGGCACCGCGACCCGGACGATCTGGCAGCCCGAGGCGGTCAGTTCGGCGATCTGCTGCAGCGTGGCGTTGACGTCCGACGTCAGCGTCGTGGTCATCGACTGCACCGAGACCGGCGCGTCGCCGCCGACCGGCACGTTGCCGACCATGATCTGACGCGAGTGGCGGCGCTGGGCGAGCGGCTTGAGCGGCAGGGACGGGATACCGAGCGAGATCGCGGTCATGTGCGCAGTGATTCCTCTGCAGAGGTTCGATGATCCGGCGCGCGCCGCTACGGCGCGCCCGGCGTCCAACGGTACGGCACGGCCGGGTGGCGGAGCACACCCGGCCGCGGGTGGCGCGGCTAGTTCAGGCGCACCGGGTTGACGATGTCCGCGGCCATCACCAGGGCGGTGAAGCAGACGAAGACGCCGGCGACGACGTAGGCCAGCGGCATGAGGCGGGCCACGTCGAACGGGCCGGGGTCGGGGCGGCGCAGCAGGCGGGCGACGCCGCGGCGCAGCGACTCCCAGAGGGCGCCGGCGATGTGGCCGCCGTCCAGCGGGAGCAGCGGCAGCATGTTGAACAGGAAGAGCATCAGGTTGATGCCGGCCAGCAGCTGGACGAAGAAGGCGAGTTGCTGGGTGGCGGGCAGGTCCATGGAGAAGACGTCGCCGCCGAGCCGGGCCGCGCCGACCATGCCGATCGGGGAGTCGGTGTCGCGGGGGGTGCCGTCGACGACGGCGTGCCACAGGCCGGGGATCTTGCCGGGCAGCTGGGTCAGCGACTGAACGCCGTGCTCCGCCATGGTGGTCATCTGGCGGGCGCTCTCGGTCAGCGACAGGTGCTGCACGCCGACCGCCGGGGTGATGCCGAGGAAGCCCGCGGTGACGGTCTGGCCCTTGATCGCCGTGCCGTCGCTCTTCATCGCCGGGAGCGTGTTGGTCTTGATGTCGGCGGGGAGGGTCGCCTCGGTGCCGTCCTTGTGGCGGACCTGGACGTCCACGTGCTTGCCGGCGGAGTCCCGGATCAGGCCCTGCAGCTGCGGGTAGTCGTGGATCGGCACCCCGCCGAAGCTGAGCACCGTGTCGCCGGCCTTGAAGCCGGCCAGGTTGGCCGGGGACTTCTCGGCGTCGGGCTTGCAGCCGTCCGCGGCCTGGCTGACCGGGACCACGCACTCGCTGACCGACTCCACGGTGGGCACCGCGGTCCGCAGGCCGATGCCCATGAACAGGGCGAGGAACAGCGCGACCGAGAGCACCAGGTTCATGAACGGCCCGGCGAACATCACGATGACGCGCTTCCACGGCTTGCGGGTGTAGAACAGCCGGTCCTCGTCGCCGGGCAGGATCTCCTCGTAGGAGGCCGAGCGGGCGTCCTCGATCATGGTCCGCCAGGGCGAGCTGGAGCGCTTGGTTATCCGGCCGTCCGCGCCGGGCGGGAACATGCCGATCATCCGGATGTAGCCGCCGAACGGGATCGCCTTCAGGCCGTACTCGGTCTCGCCGCGCCTGGTCGACCACAGCGTCCGGCCGAAGCCGACCATGTACTGCGGTACCCGGATGCCGAAGAGCTTCGCGGTGGACAGGTGGCCGAGCTCGTGCCAGGCGATCGAGAAGAGGAGCCCGACCACGAAGATCAGGACGCCCAGCACCCACATCAGCTTGTCCACCGCGTCGCCTCCGTCGTACCTAACCTGCCGCCAGTTCCCGGGCCCGGGCGCGGGCCCAGCGCTCCGCCTGGAGTACGTCCTCCACCGTGAGCGAAGTTCCCGCCTGCGGGGCGCCGTGTTCGGCGACCACCTTCGCCACAGTGTCCACGATTCCGGTGAAGGGAAGCGCGCCGTTCAGGAAAGCGTCCACACATTCCTCGTTGGCGGCGTTGAACACCGCCGGGGCGGTCCCGCCGAGCGTACCGACCTCGCGGGCGAGGTCGACCGCGGGGAAGGCCTCGTTGTCGAGCGGGAAGAACTCCCAGGTCGCGGCCTTGGTCCAGTCGCAGCCGGGGGCGGCGTCGGGCACCCGGTCCGGCCAGCCGAGGCCGAGCGCGATCGGCATCCGCATGTCCGGCGGGCTCGCCTGGGCCAGCGTGGAGCCGTCCGTGAACTCCACCATCGAATGAACGACCGACTGCGGATGGACCACCACCTCGATGCGGTCGAAGGGGACGTCGTACAGCAGGTGCGCCTCGATCACCTCCAGGCCCTTGTTGACCAGGGTGGCCGAGTTGATCGTGACGACCGGGCCCATCGCCCAGGTCGGGTGGTTGAGCGCGTCGGCGGGGGTGACCTGCGCCAGCTGCTCGCGGGTGCGGGTGCGGAACGGGCCGCCGCTGGCGGTGACCACCAGCTTGCGGACCTCGGCGCGGGTGCCGCCGGCCAGCGCCTGGAACAGCGCGGCGTGCTCGGAGTCCACCGGCACGATCTGGCCGGGCTGGGCGACCGCCTTCACCAGCGGGCCGCCGACGATCAGCGACTCCTTGTTGGCGAGCACCAGGACCCGGCCGGCGCGCAGCGCGGCCAGCGTCGGCGCCAGGCCGATCGAACCGGTGATGCCGTTCAGCACCGAGTGGCAGGGCAGGCCGGCCAGCTCGGTCGCCGCGTCCGGGCCGGCCAGGACCTCCGGCAGCGCCGCGCCGGCCGCCCGGGCCGCCAGGGCGTCGCGCAGCGGCCGCACGGCCGCCGGGTCGGCCACCGCCACGGTGTGCACGCCCAGCGTCAGGGCCTGCTCGGCGAGCAGCTCGACCCGCCCGCCGGCCGCCGAGAGGGCGACCACCTTGAACCGGTCGGGGTTGCGCAGCACCACGTCGATGGCCTGGGTGCCGATCGAGCCGGTCGAGCCGAGGATGACCAACTCCCGGGGCCCGTCCGGGTCGGCGACGGTCGGGGTGAAGCGCAGCTGCGGGTGGGCGAGCGAGTTCATGCCCCCATTGTGTCGTGCGCTACGGCGTGCTCACTTCCAGGCCCAGAGCCGGCCCGCCGCCTTCCCGTCCGCCGCGGTCTCCCACTCGAACACGCCCGCGACGCCGCGCAGGCCCTCGAACTCCGGGGAGTCGCTCTCGTAGACGATCGAGCCGCGGAAGCTGTTGCCGCCGCTCTCGGTGAAGGTGCCGACGGCCAGGCCCTTCCAGCTGGCGTGCGCGCCGCCCGGGCCCATCAGCACGCCGCTCCCGGCGCCCTCCAGGGTGCCGTCGGCGCGTAGTCGCGCGGTGTAGGTGCCCATGTCCTGGACCTGGACGCCCAGCAGGGTGCCGCTCGCCGCGAACGAGGTCTCCACGGTCGGCGGCAGCCCGTGTTCGCCGCCCAGCACCCGCTGACCGGTGATCTGGCCCTGTTCCTCTCCGATGAGGTCGCCCAACATGACGGGGCCTCCCTTCCTTGCCTGTCTCCCGGACTACGCCGGGCCCCCAGGGGTGTCAAGGCAGGGCGACGCCCCGCCGCCGCAGGCACGGTGACGGGGCGTCAGGGTTCGTGTCTCAGAGGTCGAGGCCGGTCAGCACCAGGACCTTCTCGAAGGTGAAGTCCTCCATCGCGTACTTGACGCCCTCGCGGCCGACGCCGGAGTCCTTCACGCCGCCGTACGGCATCTGGTCGGCGCGGTAGGACGGCGCGTCGCCGATCACCACGCCGCCGACCTCCAGCTCCCGGTGGGCGCGGAAGGCGGTCTGCACGTCGTGCGTGAACACGCCCGCCTGCAGGCCGAAGGCGGAGTCGTTGACCGCGGCGAAGGCCTCCTCGGTGGACTCCACGCGGTGCAGCGACAGCACCGGGCCGAACACCTCGGCGGTGGCCAGGATGGCGTCCGCGGGCAGCTCGGCCAGCACGGTCGGCGCGTACGCGGCGCCGTCCCGGGTGCCGCCGGTCAGCACCTTGGCGCCCTTGGCGACGGCGTCCTCCACCCAGGCCTCGACGCGCTTGGCGGCGTTCTCGTCGACCAGCGGGCCGACGTCGGTGGCGTCGTCGTTCGGGTCGCCGGTCACCTGCGCCTGCACCTTGGCGACCACCTTCTCCACCAGCGCGTCGTACACGCTCGCGTCGGCGATCACCCGCTGCACCGAGATGCAGGACTGGCCGCCCTGGTAGTTGGCGAACAGCGCGATCCGGCTCGCCGCCCACTCCAGGTCGGCCTCCGAGCTCCAGTCCGCCAGCACCACGGCCGCGGCGTTGCCGCCGAGCTCAAGGGTGACGTGCTTGCGCGGCACCGAGTCCATGATCTGGTAGCCGACCTTGTCCGAGCCGGTGAACGAGATCACCGGCAGGCGGGTGTCCTGCACCAGCGCCGGCATCTTCGCGTTCTCCACCGGCAGCACGCTCCACGAGCCGGCCGGCAGCTCCGTCTCGGCCAGGATCTCGCCCAGCACCAGGGCGGAGAGCGGGGTGGCCGGGGCGGGCTTGAGGATGATCGGGGCGCCGACCGCGATCGCCGGGGCCACCTTGTGGGCCACCAGGTTCAGCGGGAAGTTGAACGGGGCGATGCCCAGCACCACGCCGCGCGGGAAGCGCCGCACGATCGCGTAGCGGCCGACGCCGCCCGGGTCGGTGTCCAGCCGCAGCGTCTCGCCGTTGGTGCGCCGCGCCTCCTCGGCCGCCCAGCGGAACACCGACACGGCGCGGCCGACCTCGCCGCGCGCCCACTTGATCGGCTTGCCGTTCTCCGCGGTGATCAGCCGGGCGATCTCCTCGGTGCGCTCGGCCAGCCGCTTCGCCACGTGGTCCAGCGCGGTCGCCCGCACGTGCGCCGGGGTCCCCGCCAGCGCCGGGGCCACCGCGGCGGCGGCCGCCACGGCCTCCTCCACCTGCGCGTCGGTCGGCACGCTCACGCTCGCCACCAGGCTGCCGTCGTGCGGGTGACGGACCCCGAACGCCGTCTCGCCGCTCGCCCGCCGCCCGGCCAGCCAGAACTCATGAGTGGTGGTCACGGTCGCACCGGCCCTTCCCTCGGAAGACATCTCGCTCACCCCGCCACGGTAGGGCGGAGGCGGCGGGTTTCCGATTGGCCGCCGGGGACGAAAGAGCGGCCCTGATTACTACGGAACGGCGCGCCCTCAGTCCTCGCCGGCCCGCAGGGCCAGCCACAGCTCCATCCGGACGTCGGTGTCGTCCAGCGAACGGCCGAGCAGTTCCTCCACCCGCCGCATCCGGTAGCGCAGCGTGTGGCGGTGCACGCCGAGGTCCGCGGCGGCGGCGTCCCACTGGCCGTGCCGGGACAGCCAGGCGCGCAGCGAGGCGACCAGGTCGCCGCGGGCGGTCCGGTCGTGCTCGCGCAGCGGGCGCAGCAGGCCCTCGGCGAACGCGGTGACGGCCTCCTCGCCGAGCAGCGGCAGCAGCGACCCGGCGCCGACCTCCTCGTGGTCGACGGTGCGGCGGCCGCCCCGCTGGGCGACGGCGAGGGCGCGCTCGGCCTGCGCGTAGGCGGTGCCGGCGTCCTCCAGTGCGGCGGGGGCGGAGACGCCGAGCGCCAGGCCCTCCTGCTCCTCGACGGCGCCGAGGCAGGCCCGGTGGACCGAGCCGTTGTCGAGCGCGAGCACCATCAGCCGCGGGCCGTGCGGCCCGTCCTCGCGGGCCACCAGCAGCTTCTCGCCGACCTTGCCGCCGGCCTGCTCGGCCCGGTCGCCGAGCTCGCCGAGCGCCTCGGCGGCCTCCGGGCCGGGCGCGGCGGCCGCGACCAGCACCCGTACGGTGCCCTCGGGCAGCCCGCCGAACAGGCCCGCCGCGACCTGCCGCGCGGTGGCGACCTCACCGGACAGCACCATCCGCAGCAGCGCGGCGCCCATCCGCTCCTCGGCCTGCCGCAGCTCGCGCGAGCGCTCCAGGGTGAGGGTGAGCAGCGCGACCGCGGCGTTCAGCACGTACCGCTCGGTCGGGGTGATGCGGTCCTCGGTGCCGACCGCGAGGAAGCCCCGCGGGCGGCGGTCCGCGCCGAGCGACTGGACCACCACGTAGTCCTCGTCGGCGGTGTCGATGGTCCCGGCCCGGCCCTGCAGGGCGGCGCTGGACGGGGCGGGTCTGCGGCGCAGCCGGTCGACCTCCGCGGCCAGCCGGCCGGCCCGGCGGGCCGCCCAGTCGGGGGCGACCGCGGACAGCGCGCCCGAGCCGTCGTACAGCGCGGCCCAGCCGCCGAGCCGGGCGGCGAGCCGGCGCACCACCGCGGTGGTGCCGTCCTTGCCCAGCGCGGCCCGGGTCAGCTCCTCCTGCGCCTCGAAGCTGGTGGTGACCGCCTCGTACTGCTCGGCGGCGAGCGCGGCGGAGACCGCCTTGGAGATGGCGATGAACGGCGTCGCCTCCGGGACCCGCAGCAGCGGCAGGCCGCGCTGCGCGGCGGCGTCCACCAGCGCCTGCGGCACCTCGGTGTGCGAGAGGCCGACGCCCAGGCCCAGGCCGACCACGCCGGCGTCGGCCAGCCGGTGCACGTACGCCTGCAGCTGCGCGGCGCTCCTGCCGAGCTTGATGCCCGTGGTCAGCAGCAGCTCGCCGCCCTCCAGGAAGGGCGTGGGGTCGTCCAGTTCGCTGGTGTGCACCCAGCGGACCTGGCGCTCCAGGTGATCCGCACCGGCCAGCACCGTCAGGTGGAGCGCGGTGTTGCGGGCGACGGAGGCGAGTGTGGGGGGCATGGCACCTTCGATGGTTCGACCTGGCTGCGCCGTTGCGGCCGGGCGAGTGAGGGTTCTCCCCCCATTATGGACGCTCCGGACAACCCGGGACGCCGGAATCCGCCGGTCCGTAGCTTCCGTGACCGAACCATGATCAGCGCATGCCCTACCCGTGAGTTCAGTGCCGCAGGTCCACCAGCAGCGGCGGCACCTGCTCGCCGTCCACCGCGGTCAGCGAGATCACCGCGTGCCCGGACGGCAGCGCGTGCGCCAGGTCCGACGGCGACCAGCGGTGCCGCTCGACGTCCCGGGTGGTCACCGACTCGGTCTGCGCCGTGGTGCCGGACAGCGCCTTGCGGACCAGCCGGCCGGCCCGGCGCAGCGTCCCGCCCGAGGTGTCGGGGGTGTGGGTGACCGCGGTCTCCCGCACCAGGTGGGTCCCCCAGGCCTCGGAGAACAGCCGGCCGTCCCACGGCGCGATGCCCGGGAACGCCATCCGGTTGCCGACCGCGCCGAACAGCGGCGCGCGCAGCGCCTCCGGCAGGTCCGCGAGGGTGCGCAGCACCAGCACCACCCCGGCGTTGGCGCCGCGCAGCCGCTGGATGCCGCGGACCGCCTGGGCGTCCACCGCCGCGGTGGCGTCGTCCAGCACCAGCCCGGCGAACAGCTCGCGCTCCGAACGGTCCGCGGCGGCCTGGGTGAACTGTCCGAGCAGCAGCCGCGACAGTATCCGCGCGGCCTCCGGGTGGCTGCGCTCGGGCAGCTTCACCCGCACCCGCAACGGATGCTCCAACGCCCGCATCGCGAACGCCGGCTTCGCGTTCGGCCCGCCGGAGAACCCCGGCGCCAGCGCCGGACGGTCCAGCAGCGCCAGCCGGTCGGCCAGCAGCGCCCCCGGATCGTCCGCCCGGCCGTGCATCCGCTCACGCTGCTGCAGGTCCGGCTCGAACTCCGGGTACCGCCCCGCCTTCCGCAGCAGCTCCGCCAACTCCGCCCAGCCCTCGGCGTCCCCCGCCAGCAGCCCGCGCAGCTCCCGCACCCCCGGGTAGCGCCCGTACGCCGCCCGGTACGGCCCCACCACCTGCTGCAACGCGGTCCGGGCACTCTCCGCCCGCGGCGCCAGCTCGTCCGGCAGCAGCGCGTCCGCCAGCCGGGCCGCCGCCTCGTCCGGGTTCGGCGCCGCCCCGTACAGGTCCAGCCCGTACGGCGCCGCCGGGTCGCCCGGCGCGATCACCACGTCGTACCACGCGTCCGGCCCGAGGTCCGCGTCGGCCGCGCCCACCACCACCGCGCACGCCGCGCCCGCCAGCGCCTGCAGGCACAGCGCCTCCGCCACCGGCCGGGCCAGCCCCGCCGTCTTCCCGGTCCCGGCCGGCCCGACCGCCAGCAACGAGGTGCCGAGCGTCGCCGGGTCCAGCGCGAACCCCGCGTTCCGGTGCGTCACCGGGTTCTTCACCACGTCCTGCGCCGTCCCGAGCCGCACCTGACGCACCATCAGGTCGTGCCGCACCCCCCGCCCCCCGGGCAGGTCCCGCTGCTCCGAGGGGTGCGCGCACGCCGCCGCCCCCCGCGAGGCCACCTGCGCGGCGAAGTCCTGCCACGCCGCCACGTCCCCGCCGACGCTCCGCCAGGCCTGGTGGATCCGCACGTAGTCCACATCCCCCACCGCCTCCCCCTCCAGCCGCCGCACCACATCCCCGGCCGGCCGCAACTCCGCCCACACATCCACCACCGACACCGCCTCGGGGGTGGGGGGTTCTTCGGTGACGGTGCGAGTGAGCAACGGCATCAGGAAACGCCGGCCGACCTCGCGCCAGCGGCCCATGCGGCCGAAGATCTTGATCACCGCGGCGATGATCAGGACGTTCACCGCGAGCGCCACCAGTATGGTCGGCACGCTCGGCAGAGACCCGAGTCCGAGCATGCCGAGGCCGGAGAGCGCGAGGTTGCGGCCGTAGATGAACACGAGCCAGGCCACCACCAGGTTGAGCCCCGCGCGGAGCAGTAGCGGTCCCGCCCCCGTCTCCGCGTCCGCGTCCGTCTTGGGGTCGTGGGGGACGTGGTGTTGGCGGTAGATGCCGGGTGGGGTTTCGGGGCGGGGGGCGGTGACCCAGGTGGGGAGGTGGAAGGACGGGCGGGGTGGGGGGAGGTGCGGGTGGGTGTGCTGGGTTCGCGCGTCGTTCAGTTCCACTTCGGGCCCCTCCTACGTTGCCGGCGGTGCCCTTACCCGCATCGCCGTCCCACCGACACACCCGGGGGCCAATGTAGTGGAGGGAGCCGGGGCGCGAGCCGATCTTCGGCCACTGGCCGCGTCGGACAATTCGGACGGCCCAGCAGTACCGAGTGGCGCATGCCGGGCCGGAGGGGGCCGCCGTAGCCTGCGGTTACCGCGACGAGAACTTGGAGAAGACAGATGAGCGCTGCAACGCCGCTCCCGCAGGAGCGCCGCCTGGTCACCGCGATCCCCGGCCCGAAGTCGCAGGAGCTGCAGTCGCGCAAGCTCGGCGCGGTGGCCGCGGGTGTGGGCACCACGCTGCCGGTGTACGTGTCGCGTGCGGGTGGCGGCGTGCTGGAGGACGTGGACGGCAACAGCCTGATCGACTTCGGTTCGGGCATCGCCGTGACCAACGTGGGCAACAGTGCCGAGGCCGTGGTGGCGAAGGCGTCGGCGCAGCTGGCCGCGTTCACGCACACGTGTTTCATGGTGACCCCGTACGAGGGGTACGTGGCGGTCGCGGAGCAGCTGAACGAGCTGACCCCGGGTGACCACGACAAGCGCACCGCGCTGTTCAACTCGGGCGCCGAGGCGGTGGAGAACGCGGTGAAGATCGCGCGTGCGTACACCAAGCGCACCGCGGTGGTGGTGTTCGACCACGGGTACCACGGCCGGACCAACCTGACCATGGGTCTGACCGCGAAGAACATGCCGTACAAGCAGGGCTTCGGGCCGTTCGCGCCGGAGATCTACCGCGTGCCGGTGGCGTACCCGTACCGCTGGCTGACCGGTGCGGAGAACTGTGCGGCCGAGGCCGCCGCGCAGGCGATCGACATGATCAACAAGCAGATCGGCGCGGAGAACGTCGCGGCGATCATCATCGAGCCGATCCAGGGCGAGGGCGGCTTCATCGAGCCGGCCAAGGGCTTCCTGCCGGCCATCGTGGAGTACGCGAAGGCGCACGGGATCGTCTTCGTGGCGGACGAGATCCAGACCGGCTTCTGCCGGACCGGCCAGTGGTTCGCGTGTGACGACGAGGGCGTCGTCCCGGACCTGATCACCACCGCCAAGGGCATCGCCGGCGGTCTGCCGCTGGCCGCGGTGACCGGTCGCGCCGAGATCATGGACGCCGCGCACGCGGGTGGCCTGGGCGGCACCTACGGCGGCAACCCGGTGGCCTGCGCGGCCGCGCTGGGCTCGATCGAGACCATGAAGGAGCTGGACCTCAACGCCAAGGCGCAGCGGATCGGCGAGGTCATGCTGGGCCGGCTGCGGTCGCTGCAGGAGAAGTACGAGGTGATCGGCGAGGTCCGCGGGCGCGGCGCGATGATCGCCGTCGAGCTGGTGAAGGCGGGCGGCAAGGAGCCGAACCCGGAGGTGACCGCGGCGATCGCCAAGGCGTGCCACGCCGAGGGCCTGGTGGTGCTCACCGCCGGCACCTACGGCAACGTGCTGCGTTTCCTGCCGCCGCTGGTGATGCCGGAGCACCTGCTGAACGAGGGCCTGGACATCCTGGAGTCCGCCTTCGCCGCCGCCGTCTGATCCGGCGCTCCGACCTGCGGTACCGGGGCCGGACGGGTTCGCCCGTCCGGCCCTTCGCCGTCCCCGCCGCCGACTCCACGCCGCGTCGCCCTCGGCCCTTCGCCCCCGCCACGCCGGCTCGCCGCCCACCCGTCTCCGGCCCTCCCCTGTCCCCTCTCCGATCCTTCCCTGTCCCCTCTCCGCCCCCTCCCGCCCCTCCCGCACCGGCCCCGTTACGCGTGTGCGACCCGGCGGTGGAGGTTGCCAGGCCGGTGGTGAAGATGCTGTGCACGATGGCCGGTCGCGCCGTGACGGCGCCGGTCTTTGACGTACTGTCATGGCAGATGGACAGCGCACCGCACCCATTGCCCGACACTTCGTCCGCCCCCGCGGCGGACGTACCCGACCGATCGACCGACCGTCCCGCCCATACCCCCCGGGCCGCACGGCGCGGCGATCGCCTTGGCCGCCCCGGAGCTCTCCCCCCTGCTCCGGGGCGGCCGGTTTTTGCTGTCCTGCCCATGACACTGATGCTGGCGCTGGTCCTGGCGGTGATCTCCTGGCAGGTCGCGGTGGACGGGCCGCTGCTCGGGGTGGACACCGCGGTGCGCGACGACGTCCGGGAGGTCCGCCGGGCGCTGCACAGCACGCTGCTGAACCACCTGGGCAAGTCGCTCTCCGATCTGGGCGGCGGGCAGGTGGCCGTCCCGGCGCTGCTGGCCGCCGCGGTCGCGGCGGCGTGGCTGGCCCGGCAGGGCGGCCGTCCGCGCTGGTGGGTGCCGGTGCCGGTGGCGTGCGTGGCGGCGGTGCTGATCCCTTTGCTGGTGGTGCCGGCCAAGACGTGGTTCGCCCGGCCGGGCCCGTTCGGGGTGCCGCTGGCCGCGGACCAGTGGGGCTGGTACCCGTCCGGGCACACGGCGACCTCGTCGATCGCGTACGGCACCGCGGCGCTGCTGCTGGCCCGGGTGCTGCCCGCGGAGCCGGCCCGCCGGCTGGGGTGGGCGACCGCGCTGCTGTGCTTCGGCGTCGGTACCGGGCTGGTGTGGAGCGACTACCACTGGCTGCTGGACGTGGTGGCCAGCTGGTGCCTGGCCGGCCTGCTGCTGCTCGCCCTGGACCGGCTGCTGCCGCGCCTGATGCCCGGCCCGCCGGTGGACTGACGGTCCGTCACCCGCCGGATCGGTCCAGACCATTGACGGCTCCGGCCGCCGCGCGCACCCTGTTGCCCACTTCATCAGCACGCGGCGCCGGGAGGCGGATGTGCGTTCCCCTGTGATGTCCAGAACGAGGTTGTCGGCGGCGGCCGGGCTGCTGGCCCTGGCGGCGGTGGCGGCGCCCGCGCCGAGCGCGGCGGCGGCCACCCCGCTCCAGGTGTACGGCGCCTGGCACTGCAGCAACGACGCCTGCACCTGGGCGACGGCACGGAACATGACCGACTTCGACGCCGCCAACCACTGGCTGGTCGACCGCGGCGACGGCCGCCCGTCGGTCAACCTGGTGGTGCTGAGCTTCGTCAACCCGCTGCGGCTGCTGAACGGCACCACCGACGCGGGGAACGCCGCCGGGGTGCCGATCGGAATGAACCAGCAGGTGGTGAACTACTTCACCGCGCACGGCGTCCGGGTGATGCTCTCGATCGGCGGCATCACCTACACCGGCGACTGGGACACCGCGCTCGCCCAGAACCCGGCCCTGCTCGGGCAGAAGGCCGCGGCGCTGGCCACCCAGCTCGGCGTGGGCATCGAGATCGACTACGAGAACAGCGCCGGCCCGAACCTGACCGGCCTGCAGTCCTTCGTGGACGCCTACCGGGCCGCCCACCCGTACGACGGCAGCGGCGCGGACCCGACCGCGCGGCTCACCATCGACGTCGCGGCCGGCGACCGCTGGCTGATCGGCCTCGACCAGTACGCCACCGCGCACTGGCTGACCACGTCGAACCCGGTGCTGGACTACGCCAACGCGATGGTGCCGAGCAAGCAGCCCTCGACCGCCACCGCGGAGTCGAACTGGCAGGAGCACCTGGACGGCAAGCCGAACTACAACCCGGCGATCCCGCCGCTGGCGCCCGCCAAGTTCACCGGCAGCCTGTACATCGCCGAGGGCTCCCAGGTCCGGCCGGAGTGCACCAGCTATGCGAACTCGGTACAGAAGGCCGCCTCGGGCTGGGTGGGCAGCGCCGCCCCGAACGGTGCGGGCACCAGCGCGGGCCTGCTCGGCTTCATGTTCTGGGCGGCCGAGAAGCCCTCCACCCGGGGCGTCACCACCGCGCCGCCGAACAGCTGCGAGGGCGGGGTGGGCGCGGGCGCGACCGCGCTCGGCGTCCCGGTGCCGATGCCGCCGCTGCGGCAGAGCTGAGCGGCGCGCCGGGCCGCTGACGGGGCGTCACTCCCCGTCGGCGGCCCCGCGCTGCACGGTGCCGGGCTCGCCGCTCTCGCGCTGCCACTCGACCAGCAGTTCGTCGCGGGTACCGAAGCGGACCAGGTGGCGGCCGACCACGTCCTCCAGGCCGGGCAGGGCCTCCTCGGCGCCCTCGACGGCGAGCAGCAGCGCGCCCTCCTCGGCGGTGAGTTCGGCCTGTCCGGCACCGAAGACGAGGCTGCCGCGGCCGTCCTCCTCGGACCACTCGGCGGGGACCTTGCGGCCCATGTGGGCGGCGAGCTGCTTGGCGTAGCGGGCGGGGCGGTCGGTGACGACGCGGGCGGTGGAGCGGGCCATGGTGACTCCTCGGACACGGGCGGCTTAGGTTGCCCTAAGCTACCCGATTGCTGAGCCAAGCTCAACAAGTTATCCAGGCGAGACAGATCCGCCTCCCCACCAGCCACTACCCTGAGCCCATGACCTCCCCTGGGCCCGCCGACACCGCCGCGGAACTCGCCGACGCGCTCACCCGGGCGATGAAGCGGATCCGCCGGCAGACGATGCAGCGGCTGGAGCCCTACGGCATCACCCCGGCCCAGGCCCGCGCCCTGCGCACCCTGGCGCACGCCCCGGGCTGCGAGAGCCGCGAGACCATGCGGCTGAGCGAGCTCGCCGACCGGCTGCGGATCGCCCCGCGCTCGGCCACCACCGTGGTGGACGCCCTGGAGGAGGCCGGGCTGGTGGCCCGCACCCCCGACCCGGTGGACCGCCGCGCGGTGCGGCTGGTGCTCACCGAGGCCGGGCACGGCGCGCTCGAGCGGATCGGCCGGGTCCGGCACGAGGTCGCCCAGGAGTACTTCGGCCCGGTCAGCGCGACCGAGCAGGAGGCGCTGCTGCGGGCACTGCGGCAGGCCGAGGCCGCCCACGAAGCAGCCGGCCCCACGCCGTAGCGGGCACCGCGCCCAGCCCGATCCCGGCGATCACCAGCACCGTCGCCCCGGCCGCCGCCGCACTGAACCGCTCGCCGAGCAGCAGCGCGGCCGAGGACATCCCGAACACCGGCACCAGCAGCGAGTACGGGGCCACCGCGGAGGCGTCGTAGCGGCGCAGCAGGTGGCTCCAGGCGACGAAGCCGAACAGCGTGGAGACCAGGCCGACGTAGAGGATCGCGCCGATCCCCGCCCAGCCGATCCCGGCCAGCGCGTCCAGGTCCGCGCGCGGGCCCTCGACCAGCAGCGACAGCCCCAGCAGCGGCAGCGGCGGCACCGCCGAGACCCAGACCATCCAGCGCAGGGCGTCCGGCGGCGCGGCCCTGCGGGTCAGCACGTTGGACAGCCCCCAGGCCACCGCCGCGCCGATCACCAGCGCGAACGCCCCGGCCGGGCCGCCCACGCCGTGGTCGACGGCGGCCAGCGCGATCCCGCCGAACGCCAGCGCCAGCCCGGCCAGCCGCAGCCGCCCCGGCCGCTCGCCGAGCAGCCCGGCGGCGAACAGCGCGGTGAACCCGGCCTGCCCCTGAAGCACCAGCGAGGACAGCCCGGCCGGCATCCCGGCGTGCATGCCGAGGAACAGCAGCCCGAACTTCACCACCCCCAGCACCACGCCGACCGCCAGCACCCAGCGCCAGGCCACCCGCGGCGGTCCGACGAAGAACACCGCGGGCAGCGCCACCACCGCGAAGCGCAGCGCGCAGAACAGCAGCGGCGGGAAGTTCTCCAAGCCGACGTGGATCAGCACGAAGTTGAGGCCCCAGACGGCGGCGACCAGCACCGCGAGGGCGATGTGACGGGGCGTCATGGCGTGGGTGGCAGGCATGGACCGAGCATCACCCACCGGGAATGTTCAGCACCAGCGACGATTCCTGAACCCGATGGTTTAGCATCACTGCATGATGGATCTCGGACGGCTGCGCGCCCTGCACGCGGTGGCCGTGCACGGCTCGGTCGGCGGCGCCGCCGCCGCGCTCGGCTTCACCCCCTCCGCCGTCTCCCAGCAGATCGCCAAACTCGAACGCGAGACCCGCACCGTCCTGCTGGAACGCCAGGGCCGCGGCATCCAGCTCACCGACGCCGCCCGCCGGCTCGCCGACACCGCGCAGCGCGTCCTGGCCCTGGTCGAGCAGGCCGAGGTGACCCTGGAGGAGCAGCGCGGCCAGGCCGCCGGCCGCCTGCTGGTCGCCGCCTTCGCCACCGCCGCCCGCGGCCTGCTCCCCGGCGTCCTCGCCGAACTGCAGTCCTCCTGCCCCGAGTTGGACGTCCGCCTGTTGGAGAGCGACCCCTACCCGGCGGCCGAGCTGGTGGCCCGCGGCGAGGTCGACCTGGCGGTGGTGCAGGACTGGGCGACCGTCCCGCTGCCGGTGCAGGACGGCCTGGCCCGGCTCGACCTCGGCACCGACCCGGTCGACCTGCTGCTGCCCGCCGACCACCCTCTCGCCGCGCTCGACCGCGTCCCGGTCGCCGACCTGCTCGGCCGGCGCTGGATCAGCGTCCCGCCCGGCAACATCTGCCACGACTGGCTGCTGCGCACCATGCGGGAGGCCGGCGAGGAACCGGACGTGGTCTACCAGGTCGGCGAGTTCCAGACCCAGATCGCCCTGATCGAAGCCGGCCTCGGCCTGGGCCTGATCCCCCGCCTCGGCCGCGGCCCCCTGCCGCCCGGCGTCGCCGCCCGCCCCGTCGTGCCCGAACCCACCCGCCGCGTCTACGCCCTCTGGCGCGCCCAGACCTCCCGCCGCCCCGCCGTCGCCCGGGCGCTGGCCGCCCTCCGCACCCACTGGGACGCGCTGCCGACCGGTGCCTGACGCTACGTCAGGCCCACGACCAGCCACATGAAGGCGACCCCGAGCAGCGTGCACAGCAGCGTGGTGCGCGAGGGGTGCGGGCTGTGCGCCTCCGGGAGGATGTCCGAGGTGGCCAGGTACATCAGGAACCCGGCGAAGAACCCCAGGTAGAGGCCGAGCAACCGCTCGGGGATGGTGAACAGCAGCGTGATCGCGGCACCGGTGACCGGCGCGACGGCGTCCGCGAAGAGCAGCGCGACGGCCCGCCGGCGGTTGTTCCCGTAGAGGCGGGTCAGCGTGTACGTGTTGAACCCGTCGGCGAAGTCGTGCGCGACCACCGCGATGGCCACCACCGTGCCCACCGTGGTGCCGGCCTGGAACGCGGCGCCGATCGCGAAGCCGTCCATCATGCTGTGCAGCACCAGCGCGGAGGCGGCGGCCAGGCCCACGCCCTGCTCGCGGTGGCGGTGCTGGTGGCCGTGGCTGTGCTCGGCGTACTCCCCCTCGTGGCCGCGGTGGATGGCGACCGCCCGCTCCACCACGTGGATGGCGAGGAACCCGGCGGCGAACATCAGCAGGGCGTCCGGCACGCCGTGCAGTTCCTCGCCGGCCAGCCGGATCGCCTCGGGCAGCAGGTCGAAGGCGACCACGCCGAGCATCAGTCCGGCGGCGAGGCCGAGCACCAGGTGACGGCGGTCCCCCGTGCGGTGGGCGACGAAGCCGCCGATCAGGGTCATCAGGAAGGCGCCCGCGGCGACCAGCACGGCGGTCAGTTCGGCCTCCCCCGGCTCGGTTCCTGCGGCCGGACGACTGCCCGGACCCTGCTCACCACCCTGCGGGCGGCGCCGCGGGGCCGCTCCCCGGACGGACCGTCAGGGTGAGCGCGGCGGTTCAGCCGTCGCCGGCCGCCAGGTAGACCGCGGACAGCTGCGGGGAGCCCTGCTCGGCCCAGCTGTGGCCGAGTTCGGTGACGTCCAGCTCGAAGCCGGTCGGCAGCACCAGCAGCGGACGGCCGTCCCCGGCGAGCCGCCAGACGGTGCCGGGGAGCTGACGGTGGATCACCGTGCCCAGGTAGAAGCCGGCGTCGGTGCCCAGCCACTGCGAGACCTGCGGGTCGTCACGCCAGCGCGGCAGCAGCTGGTCGAGCGCGGTCAGCGACTCCACCGAGTCGTCCAGCCGCACCCCCTCGGCCTCGGCGAGCTCGCGCAGCAGCCCGTACTCGGCGTACATCACGGCCATCGCCCCCTCCATGGCCTGCTCCGGCGACTCCTCCGCGGGCTCGTCGGCGGACGTCCCGGCCGGCTCCGCGGCGGGTTGCCCGGCGGCTTCCCCGGCCGCCCCGGGCCGGTCCGGACGGTGGCTCATGAATCCGTTTCCCACCCCGCCAGCCTGTCACCCCGAAGGGCCCACTGCCCGGCGAACCGCGGGAGACGTCCCGCGCTCACGGCGACACCGACAGCGACAGGTGGGTGTGGGCGAGTTCCTGGATGCCGCGGCCGTCGATCAGGTGGATCCGCTGGTAGCGCTCCTCGGCGGCCAGGTCGATCGCCTCGTCGGCGAAGAGTCCGCAGGTCATCCGCAGTCCGCGGTCGGCGCTCTCCTCGCGGACGGCGTCGGCGAGGGTGGCGATCTCCTCGGCCGCGACCGGCGCCGGGCCCCGCGAGGCCCACACCACCCAGCGGCCGGGCAGCCCGCTGCCGGGCTCGCCCTCGGCGGTGGCCACCAGCCCGGCCGGGCCGCGCAGCCGCACGCTCCAGTCCTCCAGGCCGCCGGCGGTGAGCAGGGTGCGCACCAGCTGGGCGAACTCGTTCGGCGACAGCTCGCCGAGCGCGGGCACCGCGGCCTGCGCAGTGCCCCACGGCACCACCGCCTCCCCCGCGAACGGGTCGGGGGTGACCACGGCGGCCAGCGCCCGCAGGCGCAGCACCGCCTCGTCGTGCTCGGCGTCCGCGTAGACGCCGTCGCCGCCCAGGTACCCGGCGTCCGGTTCGAGCCGGGTCCGGGCCAGCGCGTCGCGGTCGGCGTCGACGCTGAGCAGGCACTGCGGGGCCTGGCCGGGGCGGCGCAGCCAGCCGTTGAGCACCACGCCGGCGAGCACCTCCTCGGTGTCCACCGCGTCGGCGGCCTGCAGGGCACGCAGGGCGAGGCGGGCGGCGAGCCGCAGGTAGTCGGAGTGCAGGTCGGCGGCGGGCCGCGGCACCGGGGCGACCTGGCCGTCGTCGGCGAGCCGGTAGCCGCTCAGCGCGGGGACGGTGTCCAGCGGCGGCAGGTCCAGGTCGAGGACGGCGGTCCGGGTCAGCGGGCGGAAGACCGCCCGGCACGGGGCGGCCAAGTCCCGGGTGGCGCCTTCCGATGCGGCCAGCGCCCGTTCCAGCAGCGACTCGACGGCGGCGGGCTCGGCCAGCCGGTAGGCCCGGCGGCACTCCTCCAGGCTCTCGTTGTACTCCCGCACCGCGCGGGCCCGGCCCTGCTCGGCCTCCTCGTGGGCCCGCCGGGCGGCGATCACCCCGCTGTCGGCGAGTTCGGCCTGCCGGGTGCGCCACTCGCGCAGCGCCCGCTGGTGGCGCAGCCGGGCCTGGGCCAGTTCGCGCTGGTAGCCGGAGTCCAGCAGGCGGCGGGAGGGCGGCTGCTCGGGGTCCGCGTCGGGGGGCTCCGGCGGGGCGAAGTCCGCCCAGGCGGGCTCGGGTTCGGCGGCGGCGACCGCGTCCGGGAACGGCTTCGGCTCGTAACTGCGCAGCTGGCTCTCGAAGTCCATCGCGGAGACCGGCAGCGCGGCGCGGCGCAGCAGGTCGGCGAGGCGTTCGTGGTCGGCGCGGACGGCGAGCGTGCGGTGGTGGGTGAGCGCGGCGGCGCGGGCCTGCGCGGCCACCGGGTCCTGGTCGTCCTCGGCCGGACCGGGCTGCGACGGCACCACCGGCGGCGGGGAGTCGGCGGCGCCGGTCGGCGGGGGCGGCTGCTCGGCGGACTCGCCGTCCTCCACGCCGAGGTCGCGGAAGACCGAGGCGAGGAATCCGGGCTGGAGCAGCGCGGCGCCGCCCTCGGAGCGGCCATCGGCTGGATGCTGCATCGGCGGTCGTTCCCCCTGCTCGGCCCGTCCCACGCGGTCGGCTCACCCGACCCGATGACAGCATTGTCCCCCGTCCGGCCTCCCGGGTCAGCCAACCGCCTGGTTTGGCCGGAGCTTGACGCCGAATCAGCCGCCGGTGCGGGCCGACGGTCCGTCGGCCCGCACCGGCTCCGGCTAGTTGGTCCTGGTGTTGCTCAGGTGCAGCCCGATGTAGCCGACGTAGATCCGGCCGCTGCCCGAGCAGTCGTCCAGGTAGTGCACCCGGGGTGCGGTGCCGCCGCCGCCGATCCGCAGGTGGGCGCCCATGAAGGCGCGGCAGGAGGAGTCCACGCTGGCGGGGACGGGGAGCATCCGCTGGCGCTTCCACTTGCCGTGGCTGGCGACGGTGCGGGACTCGCCGCGGACCGCCTTGCGCGGCGGGAAGCGGTGGCAGCCCGGCGGGGTGCGTTCGCACCACTGCTTGAAGTCGCCGCCGGCCTCGCCGCGGACCGCCGCCGCCGCGTACTCCTGCAGCGCCGTCAGCCCCTCCCAGGTCAGCCGGGCCCAGCCGGGGCCCTCGCTCTGGCCGTCCAGCGCCAGTGCCTCCTTGGCGTCGCCGGTGAACTCCAGCAGCGGGAACTCGGTGAACCGGTCGACCAGTTCGCCGAAGCTCAGCGGGTCCGTGCCGCACCGCGCCCGGCGCACCGGCCGGGGCGGTTCCGCCCGCAGCCGGCACCGGTCGACGACCACCTGCGGCGCGCGGACCGCGGCAGCCCGGGGTTCGGGCTGCCGGGCCTCCGGCGGGAGGTGCAGGGCGGGGACGGCGTCCAGCGGGGCGGGCAGCGGCAGTTCGGCGGCCAGTCGGCGCGGTTCACGGGCCAGCAGCGCGGCGGCCCGCCGCGGATCGTCGTCGATCCGTTGGCGCGGCAGCACCGGGTGGCGGGCCGCGTCGGGGCGGGACGCCGGGTCGACCTCCGGCAGGAAGGTCCGCACCGCACCGCCGTAGACCTTGTGGAACTCCAGTGCCAGGTTGAACCGCGGCAGCGCGGCGTGTCCGAGCACGTACAGCGAGGCCAGGCCGGGGAGTTGGCGCAGCAGTGGCTGGAGCACCGTGGCCAGCCAGCGGTCGACCGGCACCGCGGGCGGCACGCTGGCCACCACGGTGGGCAGCTGCCGTTCGGGGTCGCAGAGTTCGTCGATCAGGCCGTCCAGGTCGGCCGGTCCGAGCACCCGTGGCGCCAGGGCCAGCGGGACCGGGCCCTCGACGGCGTCCAGCAGTGGCAGCAGGGTGCGGGCCAGCTCGGGGACGGGCACCCGGCCCTGGGCGCGTCCGGCGGCCGTCCCGGACGGCAGGTGCTCGGCCTCCAGGCGCAGCCGGGTGGGGCCGTCGGCGGTGTCCGCGGCCAGGGTCAGGGTCAGCTGGTGGGTGCCGAGGGCGGCGGGTGTGCGCAGTCTGCGGCGGCTGTAGCGGGACTCGGGTCCGTGGCCGGGCAGCGGGCCGCCGTCGCGGTCCAGCAGCACCCGGTCGCCGAGCCGCAGTCGCTCGGCCGGCGCGTCCGGCGGGCCGGGCGGTGGCTCCTCGTGGCCTTCCGCCTTCAGCCAGGCGGCCAGCAGTTGGTCGGTCAGGGCGAGCGTGTCGTGGTGCGGGCGTGGTGTCGCGGCCGTCAGCCGATAGGGCGGCTGGGCATGGTCGGTGGGCATACGCGGAACCTCCCGTGGAGCGTGCTGGGGTCTGGGAGCCCTCCTTCCGGCGTCGTGCCGAATCGTCGTGCCTGTACCAGTGGAGACGAAGCAGCCCGGAGTGGAAGTTCCTACTCCGGGCCTGCTTCCTTCGTTCGGGTGTCATCCGGCGGCAACGCGGCTGCCGAACGACCTCCCCTGCTATCCCCTTGACGCGGCGTCAGACCTCGACCTCGACGTACGTGCGCCCGGCCGGCGCGGCGCTCGCCGAACCGCCGGTCGCCTCCGCCAGCCAGGTGTGGAACCCCGCCACCTCCGGCTCCGGGACGCCCACTTCGATCCGCACGCCGTCCGCCCCGTACGCCAGGTCGGCCACCGCGTACCCGGCCGCTCGCAGCTCGTTCTCCAGCCGGCCCGCCCGGGTGTGGTCCACCGTCACCGCGAGCAGCGTCACCGGCCGGCGCTCCAGCAGCCCGACCTCGTCCAGCGCCTCCGACACCGCGGCGCCGTACGCCCGCACCAGGCCGCCCGCGCCGAGCTTGATCCCGCCGAAGTAGCGGGTGACCACCGCGACGGTGTCGGTCACCCCGCGCCGGCGCAGCACCTCCAGCATCGGCACGCCCGCGGTGCCGCCCGGCTCGCCGTCGTCACTGGAGCGCTCGCGCGGCTGCTCCCCGCCGACCACGAAGGCGGTGCAGTTGTGCCGGGCGTCCCAGTACTGCTTGCGGATCGCCGCGATGAAGGCCTGCGCCTCGTCCTCGTCGGCGACCCGCGCCAGGTGGCAGATGAACCGGGACTTCTTGATCTCGAGCTCGTGGCTGCCGGGACCCCGGACGGTCAGGTACGGCTTCGGGCTCGGCTCCGCCATGGCGCTGGTGCTCTCCGGGGTGCTCGGGTCTCGGTCCGGCCCGCCCGCGCGGCGGTCACCGGCTCAACCCGCCCAGCCTAGCCGGTGCCGCCCGGCCGCTCAGCGTCCGGCGAGGGCGTCCAGCCGGGCCCGGTCGAGGCCGGTCAGCGCGGCGACCTCCGCGAGGTCGACGGCGCCGCAGTCCAGGCCGCGCAGCACGTAGCCGCTGAGCGCACGGGCGGTGGCGGGCTCGTCCATCACGTCGCCGCCGGCCTTGGCCACGTACGCGGCCAGCCGGGCGCAGGCCGCCTCCAGGCCCTCGCGGTAGAAGGCGTACACGGCGGCGTAGCGGGTGGGCAGGTGGGCGGGGTGCATGTCCCAGCCCTGGTAGTAGGCGCGGGCCAGCGAGCGGCGGACCAGGCCGTGGTGCAGCTTCCAGGCAGCGTGCACCTGGCTGCGCGGGCCGGTCGGGATCACGTTGGTGGAGCCGTCCGAGAGGCGTACGCCGGTGCCGGCCGCGGCGACCTGCATGACCGCCTTGGCGTGGTCGGCGGCCGGGTGGTCCATGGACTGGTAGGCGGCGCTGACCCCGCAGGCCGCGCTGTAGTCGAAGGTGCCGTAGTGCAGTCCGGTGGCCCGGCCCTCGGCGGCCTCGATCATCCGGGCGACGGTGGCCCGGCCGTCCGGGCCGAGGATCGCCTGGGTGGTCTCGATCTGGATCTCGAAGCCGATCCGGCCCGCGGGCAGCCCGGCCCGCCGTTCGAAGTCCTCCAGCAGCCGCACCAGCGCGGTGACCTGCTCGGCGTAGGTCACCTTGGGCAGGGTCAGCACCAGCCCGTCCGGCAGCCCGCCCTCGGCCAGCAGCGCGGACAGGAACAGCTCCAGGGTGCGGATGCCGCGGGCCCGGACCGCCGCCTCCATGCACTTGACCCGGATCCCGACGTACGGCGGCGCCGTGCCGTCCGCGACCGCCGCCGACACCAGCCGCGCCGCGCGCACCGCCGCGGCGTCCTCCTCGGCGTCGGGGCGCGGGCCGTAGCCGTCCTCGAAGTCGATCCGCAGGTCCTCGACCGGCTCGCGCTCCAGCTTGGCCCGCACCCGGGCGTGCACCTCGGTCAGCAGCGGACCGGACTCCACCCCGAGGGCCTGGGCCAGCAGCTCCGGCGTCCCGGCGTGCTCGTCGAACGCGGCCAGCGCCTGCCGGCCCCATTCACGGACGGTGTCCGCCGCGAACGCGTCGGCCGGCACGTACACGGTGTGCACCGGCTGCCGCGAACCCGGCTCCCCGGGGTACCGTCGGGCCAGCTCCGCGTCGACCGGCGTCAGCAACGCCTCCACCGCGGCCCGGGCGGTATCCGAGAACGAGACGGGCTCCACCTGACCAGGCTGCGACATCCGGGCTCCTCCACACAGGCCGACGCTTCAACAAATTGTTGATGCGACGGTAGTGGCGGGCCCTCGGGACCGTCAATGGCCGCCCGCCAGAGGAACTGACGGACGGCCACCGCACGATTTGTGGTTATCGCCAAGCGCGACGGGTCACTCCGCCCGGCCGGACTCCATGTACCGCTCCCCCAGCGCCGCCCAGATCCGCTCGACGTCCTTCACCGTCACCCCGCCGTCCGGGCGCGAACCCGGCACCCCGCGCTGCGACAGGTACTCCGCGAACCGGCGCTCGTCAGGCTGCCGCTGGTTCTCCTCCATGTAGCTGACCAGCGCGTCGAAGCACTCGTCCGGGTCCAGCGGCTCCGCCCCGCCCGCGAACGGCAGCCGGGCCGGCGCCTCCTCCACGTCCTCGAACGGCAGCGGCTCCGGGTCCGCGAACGAGTCCAACCGCACCGGCCGGGCACCGATCCGGATCGGCTCGCCGTCCTCCGGCATCAGCGCCTGCTCCACCGGCAGCTGACGACCCCTCGGCGCCCCGCCGGGCTGACCGTTCGGCCCCGCACCGTATCCCGGCTGCGGACGAGCCGGCCCGCGGCCGTTCGCCGCCGGCCCGGCCGCCACCCGCTCGACCGGACGGCCCTGTTGCGGGTACCGCTCCTGGTAGCCCCGCTCATCCGGGTAGCCCGCCGCCTGCGGAGCCGCGTACGCCGCCTCCTGGTCCGCATCGGCCTGCCCGCGCGGCGGCTTGAACCACGGCGACGCCTGCCCGGGCACCCGCGCCGTGTGCACCTGGTCCGGCTCCGCCACGTGCGAACGCACCGGACGCGCCGTCCACACGTTCAGGTCCCCCGCGGCGTCCACCGGCGGGGCGGCCTGCGCCGCCTCCGGGTCCTGCTGGTCCCGCCGCCGCACCGCCGCCAACTTCGCCAGCGTGGGCACCGCCACCGCCGCCGACACCGACGGCACCGCGTGCGGCTCCCCCGCCTCCGCCGCCCCGGCCGGGTGACCGGCCACCGCCTGACCCGCGGGCGCCTGACCCGCGGGCGCCTGACCGGCGACCGGGTGACCAGCGGCCTGCTGCCCAACGGCCTGGTGAGCGGCGACCTGGTGAGCGGCAGCCGGACCGGCCACCGACTGACCCGCCGTCACCTGGCCCGGCCCGGCCGGGGCGATCGCCGCACCGGCCACCGCCGCATCCGCCGCCACGAACATCGGACCGTCGATCCGGTCCAGGATGCTCGGGTCCAGCGGCACACCGTACTTCGCCAGCTTCAACGGCAGCAGCGCCTGGAACGGCGCCGACCGGCGCCAGCCCCGCCCGTACCGGAACCGCAGCTGCGCCCGGTACACCAGCCGGTTCTGCTCCAGCCGCACCGTCTCGTCGTACGAGCGCAGCTCCCACAGCTTCATCCGCCGCCACAGCCGGAAGGTCGGCACCGGCGACAGCACCCAGCGCATCAACCGCACCGACTCCATGTGCCGGTCCGCGGTGATCGCCGCGATCCGACCCACCGCGTGCCGGGAGGCCTCCACCACGACGACGAACAGCACCGGGATCACCGCGTGCATAGCCATGCCCAGCGCATCGCCCCAGGACGCCGCCGCGTTGAACGCGATCGTCGCCGCGGTCAGCAGCCACGCCGTCTGCCGCAGCAGTGGGAACGGGATCCGCAGCCAGGTCAGCACCAGGTCCAGCGACAGCAGCACCACGATGCCCGCGTCGACGCCTATCGGGAACGCGTAGGAGAAGGCGCCGAAGCCCTTCTCCATCGCCAGGTCCCGCACCGAGTTGTACGACCCGGCGAAGCCGATGCCCGAGATGATGCACGCGCCGACGGCCACCACACCCAGCAGTGCCCGGTGCGCGCGGGTAAGGGACGGACGTGCCATTCGTTGATCAACCCCTGGGACTCGGCGATTCGCCGCTGACGACCTGTGGCCGCCGAGTACACGCCCCTGCCCGGGACGCGGCCTCACATCCGGACGCGGTACCGGTACGCCGTGGACCGACTCGGCCCACCGGATACTACTCGCACGCGCGTTCTGCCCCTCCGCCAACCCTTGCCGGCACCAGACCTCCACTGGTCCATACCGGCGCGCGCACTCCTCCCGAGCGCCCCCTGGCCTCCCTCAGGCCTCCATCGGACGGTCCGTCACCCCGTTCAGGTAGGCCAGCACCGCCAGCACCCGACGGTTGCCGTCCTCGGTCGGCGACAGCTCCAACTTCCCGAAGATGTTGGCGATGTGCTTGGCCACCGCACCGTCGCTGACCGTCAGCCGGGCCGCGATCGCCGAGTTCGAACAACCCTCCGCCATCAGCCCCAGCACCTCCCGCTCCCGCGGCGACAGCCGCCGCAACGGCTCCGACCCCGCGGTGTGCTGCAACAACCGCGCGATCACGTCCGGATCCATCGCCGTACCCCCCGCCGCCACCCGCCGCACCGCGTCCACGAACTGGTCCGCGTTGAACACCCGGTCCTTCAGCAGATAACCCACCCCGCCCGAGCCATCCGCCAGCAACTCCCGCGCGTACAACTGCTGCACGTGCTGCGACAGCACCAACACCGGCAGCCCCGGAATCTCCCGCCGCGCCGCCAGCGCCGCCTGCAGGCCCTCGTCCGTCAGCGTCGGCGGCAGCCGGACGTCCACCACCGCGACGTCCGGACGCTCCGCAAGCAACGCCGCCAGCAGGTCCGGACCGGTCTCCACCGCCGCCGCGATCGTGAAGCCGTGCGCCTCCAACAGCCGGGTCAGGCCTTGGCGGAGGAGGTAGAGATCCTCGGCGAGGACAACACGCACGGCAGCTCCATCGTGATCGTGGTCGGCCCGCCCGCCGGACTGTCGAGCGAGAGCACACCGTCGAAGGTACCCAACCGCTTCTCGATGCCCCGCAGCCCGCCACCACCGTCCATCCGCGCACCACCGTGCCCGTCGTCCGTCACCATCACCCGCAGCCGGCCCGCCCGATGCAGCACGTCCACCCAGACCTGCCCGGCCCCCGCGTGCTTCGCCACGTTCGCCAGCAACTCGCTCACACCGAAGTACACCGCCGTCTCCATCGACGGCTCCGGCCGACCCGGCAGACTCACCGTCACCTCCGTCGGCACCACCCCGCTCAGCGCCAACTCCCGTACCGCGTCAGCCAACCCGCGCTCCGCCAGCACCGGCGGGTGAATCCCCCGCACCAGATCCCGCAACTCCTGCAACGCCTTCGCCGACGCCTGCCGCGCCTCCGCCAGCAACTCCCGCGCCGCCCCCTGGTCGCTCTCCAGCAGGTGCTCGATCGTCCCCAACGTCAGCCCGATCGCCACCAGCCGCGCCTGCGCGCCGTCGTGCAGATCCCGCTCGATCCGTCGCAGCTCGGCCGCCTGCGCATCCACCGCGTCCGCCCGAGTCTCCGTCAGCTGCTCCACGCGCCGGCTCAGTTGCGCCCGGCTCTCCCGCGGACCCTGCCCCAGCACTCGGCACGCCAACTCCGCGTGGATCCGCACGGCCCACGTCATCGCCAGCAGCCCGACGCCCGCGACGCCCAGTCCGATCACCGCCGAGCACAGCACGTTCACCAGTTGGCTCTGGAGGCCGAAGAAGTCCCGCGAATCCACCGCCGAGGTCAGCAGGTACCCCACCCCGCCCCACACCAGCAGCATCGGCAGCCCGACCAGCGCCAGCACCGCCGCCGGATTCACCAGCAGCCACAGCACCTCACGCCGCGTCTGCCGATCCCGCACCGCCCACTGCGCGAACTGCACCGACCGCGCCACCGAGTACCCCCGGTGGTACGAGTACCCCGTCCACCAGAACCCCCGCGCGTCCTGCTCCAACACCGCGCGCGGCGAATACTCCGCCACCAGCCGAACCCCGAACCACCGCTCCAACCGCGCCCGCGACCACCCAGCACCACGCCGCGCGAACCAGAACGCCGTCGGAACCCCCGCCAGCAGCGCCCCCGCGAACGCCAGGTACGGCATGAAGCCGAAGTCCACCACCCCGGCGACCACCACGCCCGCCGTCACCGACGCCATGAACGGCACCATCACCGCGACCCCGGCCGCCAGCCCCAACAGCACAGCCCGCCCGAACGCCGCGACCGCCGGCCGGACCCACTCACCGAGCGCAGCCCTGACAGCCCCGCCACCCCACGTCGTCGTCGCCAAGGCTCACTCCCCGAGTTCGAACGGCATCACGCACATCTGCACTGCTCTGGACGCCTACCAGTTTTCCCCTTGGCCCCGCCCGAGCACATTGGCCGTGACACCCGTCTTTGAGGTGGACCTAGCACCACCCCCGGGCGCACGTCCGTCCCCTTCCGTCCCGGAATCTGTCCGAGAACGCGAAGAAGCCCCCTGACATCCCGTCAGGGGGCTTCTTCTGAAAGATTGTTCGGCGGCGTCCTACTCTCCCACAGGGTCCCCCCTGCAG